>JBNLGU010000008.1:0-52819 GCA_050306215.1 Pontiella sp. | reverse complement strand
AAGAAGGCACCGCGCCAGATTGCGCAGGAATTTGTTGATGCGGCCAAGCTGCCGGACTTCGTCGACAAGATCGAGATTGCCGGCCCGGGCTTTATCAATTTCAGCTTGTCGAATACCGCGCTGTCGGAATTTCTCGAAACGGTGGAGTCCGATCCGCATCTTGGTGTCGAGCAGGCAGGGGAGGGGAAAACGGTCATTGTCGACTATTCGAGCCCCAACGTCGCCAAACCCATGCACATCGGCCACATCCGATCAACGGTCATCGGCAACGCCATCGACCGCTTGTTCCGGTTCCGCGGCTACAACGTTATCGCCGACAATCATCTGGGCGACTGGGGAACCCAGTTTGGATTGATGCTCATTGGCTTCCGGAATTTCGTGAATGAGGATGCGCTGAAAGTCGCACCGGTTGAAGAGTTGGAACGCATCTATGTGCAAAGCTACAATCGTTCGAAAGAGGACGAAACGTGGCGCGAGCAAGCGAAGGCCGAGTTGGTAAAGCTGCAGCGCGGCGATCCGGAAAACCGCGCCTTGTGGGAAAGGTTCATCGAGCTTTCCATCGAGGAATTCAACACGATCTATGATCGGCTGGATGTCAAATTCGATCTCTACCGCGGCGAAAGCTTCTACAACGACCGACTCCCGAAGGTCATCGAAGCGCTCGAAAAGCAAGGCTTGGCCAAGGAGAGCGAAGGAGCGTTGATTGTCGATCTGGAAGAAGAGGGGATGCCCATCTGCATCGTTCGCAAGAGCGATGGAGGATACAACTATGCCACCACCGATCTGGCAACCGTTGAGGCGCGCATCGAAGAATTCGATCCGGAACGGATCATCTATGTGACGGACGAACGCCAGCAGCTGCACTTCAAGCAGTTTTTCAGCATATCCAAAAAGCTGAGTATGGAGGCCAACCTTGTGCACGTCTGGTTTGGCTTGATGCGTCTGCCTGATGCCACGTTTTCGACCCGCGAAGGAAACGTCATCAAACTCGCGGCCTTGCTCGACGAGGCTGAGGAGCGTGCCTTGAAAATGGTGAAGTCCAGCAGTCCTGAAATGCCGGAAGAGCAGCAGAAGGATTTGGCCAAGGCGATCGGCATCGGGGCCATCAAGTACACCGACCTCAGCCAGAATCCTCAAAGCCTGGTGACGTTTACCTGGGAGAAGGCACTCAATATGGAAGGCAATTCAGCCCCGTATCTGCAATATGCCTATGCTCGGATTTCATCGGTGTACGACAAATACCACGCACAGTTTCCATCGGTTGAACTTGATGGGTGTTCAATAAATATTGAACAAGATATCGAGCGAAAACTGGCCATGAAATTGACGCGTTTCTCGGCCGCGGTCCAGGCCGCCGCAGAGAACTATCGTCCCAACATTCTGGCCGACTATCTTTACGATCTTGCGCAGATCTATAGCAGCTTTTACCAGAACGTCCCGTTTCTCAAAGCGGAAGAAGGGGTGCGTGAAAGTCGCATCCGCTTGTGCCGTGTTACCGCGAAGGTATTGAGGCAAGGTTTGTCGCTCCTGGGTATCGAAACCCGTGAACGGATTTAATATCCACCGAATCTACTCGCTCTAATTGCGGCGCCTCACGCATTCAAAAAATAACTCGCTGAGAATTCAAAAATGACGGACTCAGTGGGCTGGGCATCGGATTTTCTAATCGACCAATTTCGTCCAATCGAAATTGAAGTATAAAAACGAGTCCAATGGGCGGATTCAACAGACGCAGTATGTGATGCGATCTGTCGTTGAGCGGAACCGTTTCCACCAGGAAACCAACTACCGGATCCTTGTTTTTGTCTTACCTTGCCGCGTGGATTTTGAGTTCGCTTTTCTCATTCAAGATTCCATCGAGTTCGATGGCAAGCGTATAAAAGTCCAACGCACGCGTAATGCAAGCGAGCTGTATAAAATTATGGAACGCTCTCCGCATAAGTAAGTTATCACCAGGAGATATTAACAGTTCAGTTAACAGTTGCAACGTCGCATAATATATCTTATGTCTATATATGCTTAAAGGGTGCCTCTAAATGTGGTGGTTGAATCTGTTTTTAGGGATTTCGGGCTACTACGACAAACCTTAGCACTTTGGGTATCAAACCGCTTATTTATTGTGGCTCGGATCAATACTTCCTTCCGTCTGTTCATGTCTCCTACGGTATGCGTATTCAGAACGTTGATATGAATTGGATAGTTGTTTGGCTGGAAACACGAGTGGGCATTCGCTTTAGTATGCGTGCGAAAGATTGGAAATAAGAACCTACATGCAGATTCATACCACGTACTTTGTTTACAGCCTCATCAGCCTTGTCATCGCAAGTCTCATGGCTTCGGTTTTTTCATCCCTCCGCTTTACGGGCGACGCCGGCCTCCCCCGCTTGATCGAGCGTTCGGGTAAGCGGATAAAACTCCTGGAGACGTGGCAGGACCGCTGGAGCCTGTTGTGTAAAACCACCCGGTTGCTGCTCACGCTGTCGGCCATATCGACCTTCATACTGTTTTTCATGGCATTCAGCTCTTGCAACTTTCCAGTCAAGTTGTTGGCGCTCTTTTTCCTGTCGCTGGTCTACATGCTCATTGCCCGCATCATCCCGCATGTGCTTTCGGAGAGCTATGCCGACCGCATCTCCATGGCGGCCTTGCCGTTGGTGGTGCCGATCACGGTTGTGCTATATGTCTTCGTCTGGCCATTGCAGCGCATCGAGGACCGCCTGCTTTCCCATGCCATGTCGGCGTCCGACGACGAAGACCGGCCGTCCACCGAGGATGAGGTCATCAGTCTTCTGGAGGACACGGATGAGCAGGATCTCGAAAAGGAAGAGCGCGAGATCATTCGTAGCGTTTTCGAGTTCGGCGAAACCGTCGCGCGCGAAATCATGACGCCGCGCATCGACATCAGCGGCATCAAGGACTCGCTGAGCGTCAGCGAATGCATTGAACTGGTTAAAGAGTCCCGCCACTCTCGTTTTCCGATCTACCATGAGAATATAGACGATGTCGTGGGCATGGTGCATGTGAAGGACCTCCTGCGCTTGGTAGCAGATGGTGAAAACAAGACTCCCATCAGCCAACTGGTCAAACGGATCGACTATGTTCCCGAAACCATGCCGCTGAACGACCTTTTGAAACTGATGAAATCGTCCCGCACGCAAATGGTGCTTGTTGTGGATGAGTACGGAGGTACCGAGGGCTTGGTGACCATGGAGGACGTCATTGAGGAACTGGTGGGCGAAATCGAGGATGAGTATGATCTGGAGGAAAAGGATTTCCACCGGCGTCCCGACGGCTCCGTCATGGTAAAGGCGCGCATCCCGATCTATGAGTTGAACGAGGCGCTGGATTCCAGGCTTCCGGAGAACGATGAGTACGACTCTCTTGGTGGCTATGTGTTCTCTGTGCTGGGCCGGATTCCGGTTGCCGGCGAAACCGTCGACGCACCTGGGTACACGCTCCGCATCCACTCCGCCACGCAGCGGCGGATACAAATTGTCCACATGATCCCGCTCTCCGAGGCCGAATGAAGAGCTCGCTAAAACAGGCCGTCGAAAAGCGTTTGCTTCCCTGGTTTTCCGAGCATCAACGAAGCATGCCTTGGCGCAGCAACCGGACGCCGTATCGGGTTTGGATATCCGAATTGATGCTGCAGCAAACCCGTGTCGACCAGGCCACTCCTTATTTCAAGCGCTTCATGCAACGCTTCCCGTCGCTCAAGTCATTGGCCGCGGCCTCGCAGGAGGACGTGCTGAAAATGTGGGAAGGCCTCGGCTACTATTCGCGGGCGCGCAACCTGCACAAGGCGGCGCGCATCATAGCCACCGACTACAAGGGGCGCTTCCCCAATGTGTACGAGGACATCCTTCGGCTTCCCGGAATTGGGACCTACACCGCCGCCGCCATCGGGTCGCTGGCATTCAACATGGACTTGGCCGTGCTCGACGGTAACGTTATCCGCGTGCTGTCGCGTCTCTTTGCCTATACGAAGGACACCCGCTCCACGGCGGCGAAGAACGAACTGCAGCAGCTTGCTGACGAACTGTTGGTGGTGGGTAAGGCCGGCAACTACAACGAGGCCATGATGGAACTCGGGGCCACGGTCTGCTCCCCGAAGAGTCCGCAGTGCGATCGTTGCCCCCTCGCGACGGTATGCCTTGGCTTCCAGTCGGGCCGACCGATGGACTATCCCGTAAAATCCCCAAAAAAGAAAGTGCCGCACATCGTGGTGGGCGCCGCCGTGGTGGCGAACCGCAAGGGCGAGGTTCTGATTGCCCAGCGTCGCGACAAGGATATGCTGGGCGGCTTGTGGGAGTTTCCGGGCGGTAAGCAGGAGACGGGCGAAACCATTCAGCAATGCATCGTCCGCGAGCTTAGGGAGGAGTTGGGGATCAATATCGTGGTGGGCGAATTTCTAATTACGGTCAACCATGCCTATAGCCACTTCACCATGGACATGCACACCTATGCCGCCCGGATTGAATCGGGCCGCCCCCGCCCCTTGCACTGCCAGGATTATCGCTGGGTCCCGATTTCCGGCCTTCGCGAGTTTCCTTATTCAAAAGCCGACCTTACTATCATCAGCGAACTGGAACGACGTCTGGAGGAATAACTATGAAACGTATCATTGAAACGGGCAAGGCCCCTGCCCCGATCGGCCCCTACAGCCAAGCCGTTAAAAGCGGGCATCTGCTCTTTACCTCGGGGCAGATCCCGATCAATCCCGCAACCGGAGACCTCGTGGAAGGCGGAATCCGGGAACAGACCATCCAGGTGCTGGAAAACCTGAAAGCCGTCCTGGAAGCGGCGGGAGCCACACTGGATGATGCCATCAAGGCCACCGTATTTCTGGCAAGCATGGCGGACTTTCCGGAGGTGAACACCATCTATGCTGAATATTTCGGCGAAACCAATGCGCCGGCGCGCTCCACGATCCAGGTTGCCGCCCTGCCGAAGGGTTCGTTGATCGAGATTGAACTGATTGCAAAGGTCTGATGACAAAACGCACGATTATATCTTCCCTGTCCGCCTTGGCGCTGGTCCTCCTGCTGGGGATCGGTGGTTATTGGCGCGGCCAATTCATAACCAATCCCGCCTGCAGAGGGCAGACGATGGGAACCACGTATAGTATCCGGATTACCGGAAAGGTTAAAAAGGACCGACTGAAGGAACTGACTCGGCGTATCGATGCCGAATTGGCGGATATCAACAAACAGATGTCTACATGGGATGCGGAGAGCGAGATCTCGCGCTTTAACCATTCGCGGTCGGTTGAGCCGATTTCGGTGTCGTCGGACTTTGCCGCGGTTGTGGGCCGTGCGCTTGGATTCAGCGAACGCACCGGCGGTGCGTTCGACCCCACCCTGCAACCGCTCCTGAACCTATGGGGCTTTGGCAGCGAGGGAACGGAGTCGGGCGTTCCGTCTGATGAGGACATCGCGGAGGCCAAGGCCAAAACCGGCTGGCACAAGATCTCTGTGGATTCGCCGACAACCTTGCGCAAATCCGAGCCCGAGGTTTCGCTCGCGCTGGGAGCCATTGCCAAGGGATACGGCGTCGATGCCCTGGGCCGAATTCTTGTTGATGCAGGCCTCGAAAACTGGTTCGTGGAAATCGGTGGCGAAGTCATTACCCAAGGTATTAATCCCGATCATGTCCCCTGGAAAATCGGCATCCAATACCCGAGCCCCGATCCGGCCAATGACCGTTTGCAGGGCATCCTGCACATGACGTCCGGAGCCGTCGCCACTTCGGGAAACTACCGGAACTACATTTCGGTGGATGGCGTGATTTATTCCCATATCCTGGATCCGCGCAGCGGTCGTGCGGCCTTGTCGAACACGGCCAGCGTATCCGTCTACGCCGCCAACTGCACCGATGCGGATGCCATGGCCACGGCCCTGTTTGTAATGGGGGTGGATGAAGGCCTGGCCTGGGTCGAGCAGGCACCGGGCGTCGAGGCAATGTATCTACTGCGTCAGGACGACGGGACAATAAACGAGCGATTTAGTTCGGGTTTCGCCCAAGCCACCGGATATATTTCCGAGGACGACGAAAGCCGTCCATAATTTTAAACCAAAGAGAACAAGGATAACGCTATGCGAAAACAATTCTACCTTCCGCTGTGCGCCGCCATGCTCGTCGTGGCTGGTTGCGACAAAAGCTCACTGACCGCCGACGAAAGAGAGGAACGCGACCCTTTGGTGAAAACCGGCGCCGCCTACATGGAACAAAGCCAGTGGGACGATGCGGAACAGGCATTCAAGGAAGCGCTTGAAAACGATCCGTTGATGGCCAAGCCCCACCTCGACCTGGCGCTGATTTACCAGCAGTACAAGCCAAACTACATCCACGCCATCTATCATTACGACCGCTATCTCGAGCTTCGACCGGATTCGGAGAAGGCCGATTTTATCCAGGAGCAACGCGACAACGTGCTGCGAGCCATCGTGGTGCAGGCCGTGCAGCAATCCCCGGAGGTGCAAAAGGTGGTGGCCGAGGTCAAACGCTTGCAACGGGAAAATGCGACGCTTAAAAAGCAGTTGGCGGCATCGGGATCTTCGACGAAGCCAGCCGAGCCGGCGACGGCGAAGCCTACTCCCGTCGTGGAGCCCAAGCCCGCACCTACTGTTTCAAAAACCACACAGAGCCATCAAATCTATACGGTGGCCGCTGGCGATACGCTGACCAAGATTGCCACGAAGTTCTATGGCGACTCGGAACGTTGGGGCCCCATCTATGAAGCAAACAGGGATTCCCTTTCAAGCCCGAGCGCGCTGCGCGTTGGCCAAACGCTGGTCATCCCGGCATTGAACCAATAACGCTGGAGTTGATGGCGTGATGTGCAAGCCTGGAGCTGTCACCTTGTCGACCAGCTGGGGCGACATCCGTATCGATGTTGCCGATGACGGCGTGGTCGGTTGCACCCTGCCCCATCTCAACGAAATTCCCAGCACGCATTTTTCCGTTATATCAGCAGGTGATGATGCCTTCTCGATCTATGTGCGGGAATTGCTTGAAGGAGGAAACCCGACGCGCCCGGCGATCGGCCAACTGCAAGGTACAGAGTTCCAGAAAAAGGTGTGGGCTGGCTTGCTTGCGATTCCCCACGGCACAACGCTCTCGTACGCATCCTTGGCCAAGAAGATTGGTCGTCCAACTGCCATCCGTGCCACCGCCAGCGCATGCGGACGAAATCCTGTTCCGCTCATTATTCCCTGCCATCGCGTCGTGGCTTCCGATGGCGGGCTCGGCGGTTTTTCGGGAGGACTGGCGTGGAAGCGCCTTCTACTCGGCATTGAACAATCAAGACGCCCGTAAATTCTACCGTAACTTGTTGCATCCCCATATGGGCTAGGCTAATTAAGAAGCGATTTCGAGCCGCTAATTTACGAGAGGAATATAGAACATGAAACACTTTAAAGATAACATAACGCCGGAGACCTTGGCCAAACGGGCCATGTTCCATTTGAAGTACAGTCGAGGCAAGGATCTGAACGCCGCGACCACGTTCGACAAGATGATGTGCTTCTCTCACGCCGTGCGTGACATGGCGGTAGACGGATTCATCGCCACCCAGAAGCAGTACCTCGAGCAGGACGCCCGACGCGTCAACTACCTATCCATGGAATACCTCATCGGCAAGATGTTGGAAAACAACATCTATGCGCTCGGCATCGAAAAGATGACTGCCGAGGCGCTCAAGTCGCTCGATATTTCGGTCGAGGATGTGTTGCATCTGGATGTCGAGGCCGGTTTGGGCAACGGTGGCCTGGGCCGCTTGGCCGCCTGCTACCTCGACTCGCTCGCCACCATGGAGCTTCCAGCCTACGGCTACGGCATTCGATACGAGCACGGCATCTTCCGCCAGGAGTTCGATAACGGCTGGCAGTGCGAGCGTCCCGACGAGTGGTTGGCCCTCGGCTACCCCTGGGAGCTGATTCGCCCGGAATACACCTTGCCGGTTTGCGTCTACGGACGCGTGCGCAAGAACTTTGCTCCGGGCCGCGGAGCCAGCGATGTATGGGAAGACTTCCAGGTCTTCGAAGCCGTGCCCTACGACGTTCCGATCATCGGCTACCATGTGAACACGGTAAACATGCTTCGCTTGTGGCGCTCGCAGCCGGCGGAAGGTTTCCGCTTGGATGTCTTCAACCAAGGCGACTATGTGCGGGCCGTCGAGGAAAAGAACTGGGCGGAAAACGTTTCCAAGGTGCTGTATCCCTCCGACTACACCTATGCCGGCAAGGAACTGCGCCTGATCCAGGAATACTTCCTCGCCTCTTGTTCCGTGCGCGACATTATCCGCCGATACAAGAAGAACCACAAGGACTTCAGCCAGTTCGCGGCCAAGAACGCCATACAGCTGAACGACACCCACCCCACCCTCGCTGTTCCCGAGCTGATGCGTGTCCTTCACGACGAAGAACGCGTTCCGTGGGACAAGGCGTGGGAAATCACCGTCAACACCTTCTGCTACACCAACCACACCTTGCTGGCCGAAGCGCTGGAGAAGTGGACGGTCGACCTGCTTCAGCGCGTGCTGCCGCGCCACATGCAGATCATCTTCGAAATCAACCATCGCTTCCTGCAGAAGATTGAAATATCGCATCCCGGCTCCGGCGAGTTGATGCGCAAGGTCTCCCTGATCGAGGAAGGCCCCCACAAGCAGGTGCGCATGGCGAACCTGTGCGTTGTGGGAAGCAACAAGGTGAACGGCGTGTCCGCGTTGCACTCCGAACTGTTGCGGACCAATACGATGCCGGAGTTCGACAAAATCTATCCCGGCAAGTTCTGCAACGTGACCAACGGCATTACGCATCGCCGTTGGTTGCTGAAGGCCAACCCGGAACTTACGCAACTGATCAGCGACAACATCGGCGACGATTTCAAGATGGATCTTTCCAAGCTGAGTGAATTCGAAGCCTCCGCCACGAGCCGCAAGGTGCAGAATAGCTTTCTGGATATCAAGCGCCAGAAGAAGGAAGAGCTGTGCAAGACCATTCTCGACCTCACGGGTTATGCGGTCAGCCCAGACTCCATCTTCGACGTTCAGATCAAGCGCCTGCACATGTACAAGCGCCAGTTGCTGAAGGCGATGCACATCATCTACCTCTACAATAAGATCAAGGAAAACCCATCGGCCAAGATCCAGCCCAGAACCTTCATCTTCGCGGCGAAGGCGGCTCCGGCATACCTGATTGCCAAGTCGGTCATCAAGCTGATCAACACCATGGCCGAAGCGATCAACAACGATGTGGATGTCGCCGGTCGCTTGAAGGTGGTCTTCCTTCCGGACTACAATGTGTCGCTGGCCGAAAAGATTATTCCGGCGGCCGATATTTCCGAGCAGATTTCAACGGCTGGTTTGGAAGCCTCGGGTACCGGCAACATGAAGCTATCGCTCAACGGCGCGCTTACGGTCGGCACCTGGGACGGTGCAAACATCGAGATTGCCCAGCATGTGGGCGAGGAAAACATCTTCATCTTCGGGAACCGGACCGAAGATCTCGAGCAGTTGCGCCGCAAGGGATACAATCCATGGTCCTACATGGACAAATCGCCTGAGATGCAGAAGGTGCTCGAAGCCATTCGCGACAACATCTTCAATCCGTCGCAACCCGATCTGTTCAAGGATATCTACAACGAACTCACGGAACATGGCGATTTCTACTTCTACTTGGCGGACTTTGCGGATTACCTGAAGTGCAACGACGAGGTGGACAAGCTGTACGGCACGCCGACCAAGTGGGCCCAGAAGGCCATTCTCAACGTTGCCCGCATGGGTTGGTTCTCTTCCGACCGTTCCATCCAGGACTACTGCGACGGTATCTGGCATCTGGAACGTTGCCCGGTGGACATGTAGTCGAACTACGATGCATATCAATAAGAAGAGCGCCCTCGTGCAGGGCGCTTTTTTTAGGCAAACTCCTTGAGCCGCTCCGACAAGGTGGTAGTGCGCGCCCTCGATTCGGAACGGGTTACCGCCAGGTTCAGGGCTTTTTTCGTGCCGATCACGATGACGAGTTTCTTGGCCCGTGTGATAGCGGTGTAGATCAGGCTGCGCTGCAGCAGGACAAAGTGCTGCGTATGTAGCGGAATAATCACACAGGGATATTCACTCCCTTGGCTTTTGTGGATCGTGATGGCATACGACAACGTGAGTTCGTCCAGCTCCCTGAAATCGTAGGCCACCCTGCGCCCGTCATAGTCGACCACCAGTTCGCTCGCGTCGTTGTCGATTTGCAGTATGCGTCCGATATCGCCGTTGTAGACATCCTTGTCGTAGTCATTCTCGGTCTGCATGACCTTGTCGCCGACGCGGTAGACGATGCCGAACCGCTCCACTTCGGCGCCTTGGGGGTTCAACAGCTGCTGCAAGGTTTGATTGAGGTTGCGCGCTCCGAGCTCGCCCTTCTGCATCGGTGTGAGGATCTGGATGTCGTTCTTTGGATCAAAGTGGAAACGTTGTGGAATCGATTTCTTGACCATGCGGCCCAAAAGAGTGAGCGCCTTGTCCGGCTCGTCAGCTTCGACGAAATAGCAGTCACTGGTTTCGCCTTCCTCCGGAAACTCCGGCATGTGTCCCTGATTGATCCGGTGCGCATTCGTGATAATGCGGCTGGAGGCGGCCTGCCGGAACACCTCGTTCAGGTGGCCGACAGGAATGGTTCCCGAGAGGATGATGTCCTGCAACACCCGGCCCGGCCCCACCGAAGGCAGCTGGTCCGCATCGCCCACAATCACCACTGCTGCGTGCAGGGGGACGGCATCCATCAACTGCGATGCGAGTACGACATCGATCATGCTGGATTCATCAACGATCAGCACATCGCATTCGAGCGGATGGTCCGCTTTGTGGATAAATCCTCCGGTACCTGGGTTGTACTGCAGCAACCGATGGATCGTCTTCGCTTCCATGCCAGTGGTTTCCGCCATGCGTTTGGCGGCCCGGCCCGTGGGCGCGCAAAGAGCCACCCGCATCTTTTTCGCTTTCAACACCATCAGCACGGAATTCACCAGCGTGGTCTTACCCACGCCGGGGCCGCCGGTAATCACCATCACCTTCGACTCGATGGCCGTTTTAAGCGCCTGGCTTTGGGCTGAGGCCAGCGCAATGCCCGACTTGCCCTGCACCCAGGCCAGCGCGCGCTTAAAGTCGATAGACGGGCAAGGGTGCTGGCCAGCGGACAGGGTTTGCAGTTTTTTTGCCAGTTCGATTTCCGCGAAGTACAGCTTGGGAAGATAAATCAACTCCCGTCCCTGTTCATCCCGCCGCTGGATCAGCCGGTTGTTTTCGATGGAATAGGTCAGCGCACGTTCCACGATCGCCAGATCTATATCCAACAGCTCGGCCGTGCGGGACAGCAGATCGTTGCGCACGTACGCGCAGTGGCCGCTTGCAGTCAGCTCGCCTAACATGTATTCGAGGCCGGCGCGGGCGCGCAGGTCGGAATCCTTGGCGATGCCCAGCGTCATGGCTATCTGGTCGGCAATGACAAAGCCAATGCCGCGGATATCGCGTGCGAGGCAGTACGGATCGCGTTGCACCAGCTCGATCGCCTTTTCCCCGTAGACCTTGTGGATGCGGAAGGCGCGCGTCGTGCTGATGCCATGGCTGAACAGAAAGGACATGATCTGCCGGACATTCTTTTGCTCGTCCCACGCCTTCTTGATGTTTTCCCGGCGTAGGCGCCCGATGCCTGCGACCTTTTGCAGCTTGCCGGAAGAGTTTTCGATGACGTCGAACACATCCCGCCCGAAGGCTTTTACCAACCGGGATGCATATTCCTTGCCGATGCCTTTCACCATGCCGGAGGCCAGGTATTTTTCAATACCCTCCAGGGTGTCCGGTTGCGACATGCGCATCTTCTCGGCCTTGAACTGGCGCCCGTGGCGCGGGTCGATCAGCCATTCGCCGTCGGCCGCCATCCATTCCCCGGCTGTGATGCTCGGTGTGGTACCGGTAACGGTCACCAAATCCTTGTGCCCGCGTACCTTCACGCGCAATACACAGAAGCCGTTTTCCTCGTTACGGAAAACGACCCGTTCGATCTGACCATCCAGCTTATCCATTCCAGTTCCAAGGGCCGTCGGCGACCCGCAAATCGGCAATCAAAAATCAACATCCGCAAATGCGGCTAATACTTCTTTTCGTACTCGCCCTTCCCCGTCTTCTTGTAGGTGGTGAATCCGGCATTCTTGGCGCGGTCGTGCAGGCCACTCTCAGAGCGCCCGATGCTCGGCGCGGAAAGTTGCCGGGCCACCTTGCCTCCGCAACGCGGGCAGGTTTCCATGGCGGACTCTTCGAGGGTTTCTACGCGTTCGAACCCATCGCGACAATGGTCGCAACAGTTTTTGGGATCCACGGCGGCATATTCTCGGATTGGCATGGGATTCTCCTGTCATTGAACTCGCTGTTGATAGCATGGAGCGTCGGAAATGGAAAGCATACTGGCCGGCAATCGTCTAGTCCTGCGGGGTGCTCGTAAACCGGACGAGTGACTTGTGGCGCACATCGAAGACCCTCTCGACCTCCGGCGGAAGCACCGAGGAGAGACCGACCACGGCGTCCGGATCGGCCGGGTCCAACGCGTAGCAGGTGTCGCCATCGACGAAGCCGAAGGGTGCGGCCCCGACCGTGGCATAGGGCTTGGTAAAGTGAACCAGTACGAAGACATGGCTGCGACTGAAGGCCATGTAGGTTTTCACGCCGACGGATTCAAGCATGGAGGCGAGCAACAGGGCCTGGTCTTCGCAGTCCCCCGCTCCGGCGATCAGCGTATCGATCGGTTTCTTGGCATACTCCAGCCCATCGTCGGGATCGGAGACATAGCGTATTTCCCTGCTCACAAAATCAAGCAGGACCCGGGTTTTGAACAATTCATCGTCATTGGTGCGGGCGACCTTTTTCACGGCCAGCAGATTGAGCTGTTCGTTTCGGTAGTCGATCCGGTTCAGGTAGGTCACGTACGACCCGGCCAGCAACATGTTGGCCACGTCCTGGATTGGGCCGATCTGGAAGATAGCGTGGCCGCATTGCTGCAACGCATCGCGCAACGACATGCGCCGCGCCAGGATGTCATCCAGGTTATGGAAGGTCACGAACAGGAATACCAGCGCCAACATGGCCGAAATGACCTGCACCATGGCTTTGCGGAACACCACCAGGGCGGCCAGGATGCCGAGATAGGTAACCGCTATGGACAGGATGAAGCTGGAAATCAGCCCGCCCACGAACCGCAATAGAAAGAGGCTCAGCAACACGAAGAAAAAGCTGACCAGATAGGAGCGCAAGGGGTGGATGGAATCGCTCTTTTCCGGCGCTTCCGTATTGAAGAAGGCGGCCACGAACAAGAAAAGGCCGGCGGCCGCGGCCGTCGAACCCAGGATCATGAGCGTCAATGAATCAAAATAGACAAAGGTGATGACGCAGAAGGTGGCCATGTAGAGTGACAGGATGACGAACGAGGCCCGTTCGTCCGTGGTCAACGGACGGATCTCCCGCGTGGCCCTGCGGCGCGCCGGCGCGGATACACTCGGATCTTCTGCATGGGCTTCCTCTTCCATGCGAACAAACCTATCCCCGGCCCGGCCTAAAATCAATCCCGATCAAGGCCGGCGGCGCCCAAGCGCTCAGTAGACGTGGTTTCGCAACTGAAGCTCAATGGGATGCGGATTCAGGTAGTATTGTTCCCGTAGGTAGGATTCGCCGTACTTCCGGACATAATGGTTGATGATGGTGACCGGCACGATCAAGGGAATGTGCTCCTGGCGATAGCGATCGATCATCTCCTGCAATTCCAGCTTCTCGTCGGCATCCAGCTGCTGCTTGAAATAGCCGGCCATATGCTGGAGCACGTTGGTGTGCTTTTTGACCGTTGCGCGCATCGCCAACGCCTTCATCATGCTTTCATGGTAGTCGCGCTGGATCTCCGGCAACCGCCTTCCCTTCATGCCCGCCACGATCCGGCCTAAATCGCGGTAGAGCGGTATGCTGTGGGCCATCAGCAGGTACTTGTGCCGCTCATGGAACTTAACCAGTCCGGCTCGCGTCGAATCCTCGGCCAACATTTCCCGCCAACGCTTCAGGGTGAACACGCGCTCGATGAAGTTCTCGCGCAGCGCCACATCACGCAGTCGCCCCTCTTCCTCGACGGGCAGGTAGGGAAAATGATCCATGAAGCTTCGCGCAAACAATCCGCTGCCCTTGTTTACCGGCATGCCGCCTCCGGCGGGATACACCTTGACACGTTCCATGCCGCTGCTTGGTGATTTGCTTTTGAAAATAAACCCGCACAGGTTTTCCTTTTCCAGCGCCTGAATGCGGTGATCGCACCATGCCTGCATGGAATCGGTCAGGTCGCGCCGCGTCTTGGAGGTCACAAGGCGCGGGTGGTCGGGGTCGCCTTCAAGCCGCATCGGTTCGCGAGGAACTCCCAATCCCAGTTCGAATTCGGGGCAGACCGGCACAAATTCAAACCACTGTGCCAACACGCCGGTGATGTAGCTGTCATGCTTGTGCTGTCCGTCGTAGCGGACCTCCTCGCCCAACAGGCATGAACTCACCCCGATCCGGATTTGTTCCATTAGAACGCTCCGACCAGCTTGATTTCCCGTTCCAGCTCGAAACCGAATTTATCCCGGACCGCACCCATCATCTGTTCCGACAGCGTGTAGACATCCATGGCCGTTGCGGTTGGATCGGCGACGATAATGTTGGCGTGTTTCTCGTAGAGGTGGGCCCCTCCTACCCGGAATGTTTTGGCGCCGGCCTGCTCCAGGAACCAGCCGGCCGCCTGACGCCGCTCAGCGGCCGATGTCGGTTCGATATTTCGGAAGACACTGCCGGCGCACGGGGTGGTTTTCCAGTCCGGGTGTTTGGTCCGGCGCAGCTCCATGATGCGCTCCCGTTCCTTCAGCATCGTTTCGGCATCGCAGGGCTGCAAGGTTAGGACCGCCTCGAGCACGATGCCCCCGGTCTGCTTGAGTACCGATGAGCGGTATTCAAAAGACAGCTCGGCGGCCTCCGCTTGCCGGATCTTGCCATTCCGATCCATCAGGCGCACGGATTCCACCACATCACCGATCTGCCTGCCAAATGCCCCGGCGTTGCCAGCGATGGCTCCGCCGACCGTCCCCGGGATGCCGCTGCAGTACGAGACATCGCCCACGCCGCGTTCAATGGTGAGACGGGCCAGATCATCCAGCAATGTGTGGCCCGAAACGACCACACGCTCGTTTTCGATGGCGATGGACGGCGTGGCTTCGGAGCAATAGCGAAGCACCACATCAGCAATGCCTTTATCCGACACCAGCAGGTTGGAACCCTGGCCAATCACGATGAATGCGATACCCGCTTCGGCCAACACCTGTGCCGTGCCGGACAATGCGTCGGCATCCGGGCAGTCGATCAGGGCGGTGCAGGAACCGCCCAGCCGGAAGGTGGTATAGTCGCGCAGGCAGGCGCCTGGCACCACCGTGGCGTTCGTTGGCAGGCGCTTTAACAAGGTTTCGTCAATCATGCTTTCTTCCGTTAAATTCTCGCCATACTATTTGCGCCCGAGCTAATTTCCAAGTCCTCGACAAGAAGAAGTTGGAAAGGAAGATCCCATGCGGGAAATAACGTCTGCCACCAATCCATTTATCAAGCAGCTGCGCGCCTTGGCCTCCACCAAGAAAGCGCGGCAGGAAAGCTCCAGTTTTATCATCGAAGGCTGGCGCGGAATCGATACCCTGCTCCGCCATGCAAGCCGGCAGTATGTGCTGGAAACACTGGTGATTTCGCCGGATTGGATCAACGATCCGCGCTTGCCGGGCAACATCGATACGGTCCTGCTCCCCGAGCACCTGTTCGAAAAGGTATCCGACGTGAAAAATGCCCAGGGCATACTCGGCATCGTGCGCCACACGCCCTGCCCCTTCGAGTTCTATCCCGATACCGGGCGCTACCTCCTGCTTGACAACCTGCGCGATCCTGGAAATCTGGGGACACTCATCCGCTCGGCCGTCGGCGCCGGGTTCGATGCCATTTTGCTATATGGCGACTGCGTCGAGCCGCAAAACCCCAAGGTGATCCGCGCCACCATGGGCACATTCGCCTTTGCCGGAATTTGGAACGTTGGGGACGAGGAAATCAGCGAGCTTTTGAAACATGGTTACGACCTGTGCGCCACCACCGGCCATTCCGGCGATGACCTTTACCAGACCCGGTTTGGCAAGAGGATTGTGCTGGCCATCGGCTCCGAAGCGCACGGTCTTTGCGATGGATTGATGCAGCGCGCCACAACAAGAATTACCATCCCGCTCGCCCACGAATGCGAATCCCTCAACGCCGCCATCGCTGGCAGCATCTGCATGTTTCAGATTACACGCGCTCAGTAGGATCTGCATCGCGCCCGCTTCGCTCATGCCCCACGAAACGCCACGTCCGGGTTTGCTTCACGGCGTTGCGACTTTGCGTGAGTCATCTTTAGTCATTCGCGGTCTACAATACCGGCTGTGTGGTCTGGGTTCAGGGTTTCTTGGACATGGACTAGGCCCGGGCATCCGTGTGCCCAATCCAGCTCTGGGCTCGTCCTGACCACAATACAGGTTATTAAACAGGATCTAGTATTTTTTGCTAAATATTGGTGTAGCAAAAAGTTGTACGCACACTTAATACACATATATGTTTGTGCGTGTTTTTGACGAAGGCTCGGACGCATGTACAGTATATCAAAGAACGAGGATTATCTGTTGGTGAAGTTCATCGATGATTTCGATTTTCCGATGATCAAGACCGCCATATGCCATGAGACGATGCTGCGGGAGTATTCCGATACCAACGACATTTGGTTTATTGGGAAATACCGTGCCCAGATTTGTCTGGGGGAGATCGATCTCATGGTGAAGGAATTCGAGTGCCGGTGTCCCAGCGAGGCCAGACGCGGCAAGACCGCCGTGGTGGTGGATGAAGGACTGACAGGGGCCATCATGGAACTCTGGGTCAAGGGCCTCCGCAGGCACGTGGCCTTCGAAATCGAAATCTTCCGTTCGCTGGAGGAGGCCAAGGATTGGCTCGGGGTTGAAAAGGTGTGCGTCGCTTAGGCGTTGGCCTCACCGTACGACCGATATCCCTATTCCAGATCCTCGTAGATCTCCGTTGAGAAGCGGGGTGTGCAGATGGCCAGAAAAACCAGATCCTCCTCGCCTGTATTCGTGATGCGTTGCGGACACCCGGCAGGGATCAATACCACGTCGCCCTCGGTCACCTCCTGCGGAGCCAGCGATCCCACTTCCACCAACCCCCTGCCCCGCAGCAGACAGTAGCGCTCCGCCACGCCCTTGAGCCGATGCCAGCGGGTCGTCAACCCCGGCTCCACCCGTGCCCGCGCAATCGACACCGCCGGGTCATCCGGAGCGTTCGCCATCTCAAGGATATGGCACCCCTCCTCGATGAAGAACTCGCCTTCGGGGTTGTAACGCTTGATGGCTGCTTCCTTCATCTTTTTCTCCAGTTGCTGCAAAAGCTGATTCTCCTACATGTTTCGCATTGTAAGCACGAAACCCCCAGCATCATCAAGAAGTTGGGCGAATGTAAGCAACAGAGTTCCGGAGCACAAAAAAAAGGCCGGAACCATTGGTTCCGGCCTGAAAGATGGTGGGCGTTGACGGGCTCGAACCGCCGACCCTCTCGGTGTAAACGAGATGCTCTAGCCAACTGAGCTAAACGCCCTTTCGTTCAAAGGAGCGCACATAGTAACTAAACGGATTTTCGAGTCAAGCGGTGATGATCAAAAAAATGTAGAAAAGCGCATTTACGCACCGACCGGTGGTTTTAGAACGGGAGAATGCGCTATTCAGAGGAACGGTATTTACGAGCTGACGAGGCCGAACCAGGTTGTTGAGGGCGTACTCATGCAAGGACTTCCTTGAGGGCTTCGAACACCTTCTGGTTTTGGCCGGGGGTGCCGATGGTTATGCGGATGTGCTCAGGCAGGCCATAGGGATCCATGGGGCGGACGATCACCTTGCGTTTTTGCAGTTCCTGAAACACTTGGCGGCCGTTACCGGTTTTGCAGAGGATAAAGTTGGCACCGGTGGGCACGGTTTCGACGCCGATCTTCGGTAGCTCCGCTTCAAAGAAGCGAATCCCATCCTCCACCATTTCGCGGGTTTCGACGAGGTGGGTGATGTCGTCCAACGCCGCCATGGCGGCGGCCTGAGCCATGCCGTTGACGTTGAAGGGCTGGCGCACCTTGTTCAGCAGGCCGATCAGCTCGGGATGGCCCACGGCATAGCCAATCCGCAAGCCTGCCAGACCGTAGGCTTTGGAAAAGGTGCGCAACAGGATGACGTTCGTTTTTCCGCTGCGGATATGCTTGAGAATGTCGGGCTTCATCGATTCCGGCATAATTTCGAAATAGGCTTCGTCGATGACCGCCACCACATGGCCGGGTAGCTTTTCAAGAAAGGTGTCCATGGCCGCCGGCTCCACAACGGTGCCGGTGGGATTGTTGGGGTTGCAAAGCACTACCAGGCGGGTAGTCGGTGTGATGGCCTGCAGCATGCCGTCGAGGTCGTGCACATGCTGCGGCATCGGAACCCGGATGGTATCCGCTTGGTACATGGCGGCCACCAGGAAATAGACGGCAAAGGCTTCGGCGCCCATGATCAGATTGGTCCCCTGTTCCAGGAAAACATGGCCGAGAAAGACGATCAGCTCGTTGCTGCCGGCTCCAAGCAGGATTTGCTCCGGCTTAACACCAAGGTTGGCCGCCAGCTTTTTCTTGAGGTAGAACGCGCCGCCATCGGGATAGCGATGCATTTCAGGAATGGCCTCCTGCATGGCTTCGACGGCCATGGGCGACGGGCCCAGCTCGTTTTCGTTCGAGGCCACTTTGACGATTTCGGTAATGTCGTCGAAGCCTAGCTCGCGAGCCACCTCTTCGATCGGCTTGCCCGGTTCATAGACCTTCAGGTCGGAAATATACGCTTTCGGAATCATGCGGTTTCTCCATTTTCAAAGGAGGAAAACATAACAGGATTAACGGAAAAGTTAAACACGAAGAACGCAAAGGACGTGAAGGACGTGAAGACAGGTTATATGTTCCTTTGCGCTCTTTGCTTTGCGTCCTTCTGTTTGAAAATCAATCCTGCGCAAACGGCGAGAGCTCGCGGAGGCGCTGGATTACCGGCGGCAGCTTTTCGAGAACATAGTCGATGTCCTCTTCCGTGTTGTAGCGGCTGAGGCTGAAGCGGATCGAGCCGTGGACCATCGAACGCGGCACATCCATGGCCCGAAGCACGTGCGACGGTTCCAGCGATCCGGAGGCGCAGGCCGATCCGGTGGAGGCGCAGATGCCAACGTCGTCGAGCATCAGCAGGATAGCTTCGCCTTCCACATATTCAAAGCTGATATTGGTGGTGTTGGGCAGGCGGTTGGAGACATCGCCATTGATGCGGGCGCCCTTGCAGGTGGCCAGAATCCCCGACTCCAGCCGGTCGCGCAACTTACGTTCAAGTTCGGCATCCTGCTCCATGCGTTCCATGGCGATTTCGCAGGCTTTGCCGAGACCGACGATGTAAGGCACGTTTTCCGTGCCGGCCCGGCGGCCGCGCTCCTGGTGACCTCCCATGATGTGGGGGGTGATCTTGGTGCCGCGTCGGACATAGAGTGCACCGATGCCCTTGGGCGCATGTAGCTTGTGACCGGATATGGACAACAGGTCGACGGGAAGGTCCTTGGCCGAAATCGGCAGCTTGCCGGCAATCTGGACGGCGTCGGTGTGGAAGATGCCGCCGCCCTCCTTCACCTGTTCCCCAATCTGCGGGATGGGGAAAATGACGCCGGTTTCATTGTTGGCCCACATGATGGAGGCCACGGTTTTTTTTCCGCTCTGGGAGGCTTCGCGCACCTGGTCCATGTCAAGGTTGCCCATGGCATCCACGTCGAGCGTCGTTAGCCGATAGCCGCGGTCTTCGAGATGATGGCACGGCCCCAGTACGGCTGCGTGTTCCACCCTTGTCGTTATGACATGCGGATGTCCGCCCATGGCATCGACGGTACCGCGAATAGCCATGTTGTCCGACTCCGATCCGCAACTGGTGAAAATGATTTCGCTGGGATGCTCCGCGCCGATTAGCGCCGCCACCTTTTCGCGGGCGGCATCGATCTGCTTTTTCACGTTGCCACCAAAGGTGTGCATGCTCGAAGGGTTGCCCCAGTGCTCGTGGAAGTACGGCAGCATGGCTTCCGTGACTTCCGGCGCTACGGCGGTGGTGGCATTGTTGTCGACATACACTGATTTGTTCATTTCCTGTCCTCGGGATGATTATTCGACAAAATGATTCCGAACAGACGGAGAGTAATTATTTTGTCCAAAATCATTTTGTAAAAGATCTATACGGCTTCGACGACGATGTCTTGGGAGACGGCTTCGCGGAGCTGGGTTTCGACGACATCCTTGAGCGTTACGGTCGACACCGGGCAACTGACGCAGGCTCCGACAAACTTGACGAATACGCGGTCACCATCGACATCATGCAGCTCCAGGTCACCATTGTCGCGCCGAAGGATCGGGCGGACCTGGAGGTCAATGGTTTCCTCGATCAGTTTGATTTTCTGCAACTGGGTCAGCTTGGGCCGTTCTTCGGTCTTGGCCTTTTCCTCGCCGATCACCCGGTTGATGATGGCTTCGATCTCGGGAATGCATTGTCCGCATCCGCCGCCGGCCTTGCAGGCATTGGTAATATCCTCGGCCGTCGTGAGCTGTTGCTCGCGAGCCAGCTTTTCGATTTCCTTATCCGTTGCTCCGAAACAGTGGCAAACCACTTCGCCGTCGAGTTTCTTGTCGAGGGTCTTGCCGGTGCGGTAGTTGTAGATGGCGGCTTCCAAGGCTTCGCGGCCCATCACGGAACAGTGCACCTTCTGTTTCGGGAGAGCCCCGAGATAGTCGATGATATCGTTGTTGGTGATGACTTCGGCTTCCTCGATCGTCTTCCCGATCAGCATCTCGGTCAGGGCGGATGATGAGGCGATGGCACTGGCACAGCCAAAGGTCTGGAACTTGGCTTCTGAGATTTTCTTGTCGGCATCGAGCTTAAAGGTCAGCCGAAGGGCATCGCCGCAGGCAAGCGACCCAACCGTTCCCTCCCCATCCGGATTTTCAACTGCTCCAACGTTGCGCGGATTCCTGAAGTGATCCGTTACCTTATCCGTATATTCCCACATACCATTCCTGTCTGGTTATCCAACACCCGCTTCGCTTAAGGCCGCAAAGCAAGCAAAGCTACTCATGCATGTTTTTTCGCGCCCTTTGCGACCTTCTGTTCATTATCAACTGAGTTCCAGCATGCGCTCGATGGAAAGGCGGGCCTTGTCGGCGGTATCCTTCGGAACCGTCACCCGATGCTGCATATCCTCGAGCGACCAGAGCACCTTTTCCAAATCGATCTTCTTCATGTTCGGGCACAGCGCACGATCGCTGACGGAGTAAAACTTCTTATCCGGGTTTTCGTTTCGCAGGCGGTAGAGCAATCCCATTTCCGTAGCGACAATAAATTCCTTTTCATCCGACTCCTTGGCGTGCGTGCACATCTGGCCGGTAGAAAGCAGGTAGTCTGCCAAGTCGCGGATCGGGAGTGGGCATTCGGGATGCGCCATGACCTTGGCATTGGGATGATCCTCCAGCTCGCGCTTTATATCGACATCGCGAATGCGCGAGTGGGTTGGACAGTATCCATCCCAGATGATCATCTCCCGACCTAGCTCTTCCTGTATGTAGTGGCCGAGGTGGGTATCGGGTACAAAAATGATTTCCTTGTCGGCCGGAACGGAGCTGACAATCTTCATGGCGTTCGAGGAGGTACAACACAGATCGCACTCGGCCTTGACGGCTGCCGAGCTGTTGACGTAGCAGATCACCACGGCCCCGGGATGCTCCGCCTTTTTTGCCCGAAGTTGTTCGGCGGTAATCATGTCTGCCATGGGACACCCGGCAAAGCGGTCGGGTAGCAGGATGGTTTTTTCGGGACTCAGGATGGCGGCGGTCTCGGCCATGAAATGCACCCCGCAGAATACGATGACCTCTTCCTCGAGCTCGGCAGCCTTGCGGCTCAGTTCGAGCGAGTCGCCTGTAAAGTCGGCGATGGCCTGGACCTCGTCAGGCTGGTAGTTATGGGCAATGATGATCGCGCCACGTTCGCGTTTCAGTTCCTGGATTCTTTCTTCGATACTGGTCATGGTTTTCCCTCAAAAAGGGGCGTATATAAAACGACCTTTCTCCTAAAAACAAAACAAAAAGGATAATGGATTGGCACGATTGAAGCCATCCGGTTGCGACAACCTTGTAGCATTTGGCGAACAACGGTCGTTTTCGTCGAAAAAAAATCGAGCCGGGAGCATCTTCTATCCGAAGGCTGCATGTGCTGATTGCCAACCACAGCAACGATCTTGTGTAGTTTCCGGCAACGTCGGCGTTCCGCCGCGCTGAACGTGGCCCAGCGCGGTATGCGCTGCTTCGATGCCGAACCGCTCGCCCAACTCGAGGATTTCTTTCTTGGCCTTCACATAACGCCCTCCGCAGGGAATTGCTATGCAAGCTTGAGGGACGAAGGACCAATATATAATGGCCCCTCACGAAATACTAACAGTCGGTGCGCGTCGCGTCCGGACCGCTAGAGGACTTCATTGATCCATCCGCCGCCGAGTACTTCGTTGTCCTTGTAGAACACGGCCGCCTGCCCAGGTGTAAGCGCAAACTGCGCCTCATCAAATGTCACGGTGCCGGCGTGGTCGTCGTTGAGCGCAAGATTGGCCATGGCGCCATTGCTGCGGTAGCGCGGGCGCACCTCGCAGCGAAGCGGTTGGTCGGGCGGATGGCCGGATATCCAGTGGATATCGGTCAGGGTGCATGCGGATTTCATAACCCCGGGACGGGGCGCTACCTCGACAATGTTGTTTTCCCGGTCCAGACGCTTTACATACATGCGTTCGCCGAGCGCGATACCCAGTTTGCCGCGCTGGCCGACCGTGAAACGATGCAGGCCATCGTGGTGTCCGACGACGTTGCCGTCTTGGTCGCGAATCTCTCCGCGCTGGACAACCGAGGGATTGCGCTGCTCCACGAAATCCGGCAAGCGGCCTTCCTCGATAAAACACAGGTCCTGGCTTTCGCCTCTTGGAACAATGGGCAGGCCGCGTTCCTTGGAGTAGGCTTTTACCTCGCTCTTGGGCATGTCGGCCAGGGGGAACAGCAAGAAACCAAGCTGCTTCTGGTTGAGCCGGTGCAGGAAATAGGATTGATCCTTCGTCGGATCCTTCGCGCACAGCAGATGGAAATTACCATCGGCGCCTTGTTCAACCCGCGCATAGTGGCCCATCGCCAGATGATCGCAATTGAGTTGCAAGGCCCGGTCCATGATGAAGCCGAACTTTACAAACGCATTGCAATAGATGCACGGCGACGGCGTCCGTCCCGCCACGTAGGCATCGACGAAAGGGTCGACAATCTTGTCCGTGAAGATATCCTGCGCGTTGACGACATAGTGGCGGATATCCAGGTAGGCGCAGACGCGGCGGGCGCGTTCCACATCCTCCAGCGAGCAACAACGGGACCCGTCCTTCCACATGTGGGCGGTCAGACCAATGACCTCGTATCCTTGGTCAACGAGCATGGCAGCCGCTGCGGAACTGTCGGTTCCGCCGCTCATACCAATGGCGACGCGACCCTTGTATTGTTTCTGATTTTCGTGGGGCATGCGCGCAACATAGACGCACCCTATCTTTGAAGGCAAGAACGGGCTGGAGTTTGTTAGAACAGGTTCTTGTGCGGATCGAAGGGTTCCGACCCTTCCGGAATGAATGACTTGTGCTTGGGACTGCTGCAAAGGACCATTCCTGCGTACATGGCCACGTAGCGGCACTGCCGATTGTTTCGGCACTTGCACACCGAATATTCCGGCAGGTATTTAATGGCTTCGCAGTCTGAGAAGTCGTCTTTCCAGAAATTTTCCATAACGTCGACTTGCTTTTTCGGCTTATCCATCTTTTTGTTAAACCACCACCACATAATAACCCCGCGTGTAAAAGTTCAGAATTCCCCAATGAAAATTATTCTTACAAAGATAGATTTGGGGGTAAAGTGGATCGCGTGACTTTTTTTAGTAAAAAATACTAGACCTCAAAATGCCGATATCCTATACCATGTTTATCTTTAACAAAAGTGAGGTAAATACATGGCAACAAATCCTATCGGTAAGAATACAAAAACCATTGGCATCAACATGTCCAAGCAGATGGCGGATGAACTGGAAAAACGCGCAAATTCGATGCATCTTTCCACCAGCAAGTACTGCAAGGTGATTTTGACGGAATGGCTGGGTTCAGGCAAAAAGCTTACGCTTCAGGAAAAGAAGTAACACGAGCCTTGCCGCTTATCAGGGGCTTCCGCTAGGAAGCCCTTTTTCTTTGGAAACGTGCGAATCGGCATCCCGGAATCACGTGAAAAAACATGGGTTAGGCTTTGACATCCCCTATCCGACAAGTTAAGTTCCGCGATCATTTTTGGAAAACAACGACTGGAGAAACACTATGTCCATGCACAGCAGCCTTAAGGGAGCGGCTAAAATCCGCACGAAACGTAACGTTCTGAAGCGCTTCGAGCGTATCGAAGTCCTGAAGAAAGACGGCAAGTGGAAGGAAGGCGACCGCGCTTTCAACCTTCCCAAGACCAAGTCCGAAGCCTAGGCAACGGACCGGACTGAATTTGAAAGCACTCCAGGCTTGGCCGGGAGTGCTTTTTATTTGGAATCATTGCTATGGCGGAACAAGAACAGGTCCGATTGCAGAAATACCTGGCCGACTGCGGACTGGGCTCGCGGCGCTTCTGTGAAAAGTTGATCACGGCCGGCCGCGTTACCGTCGATGGCATCACGGTGACCGAGTTGGGAACCAAGGTTGATCCCGCCCGTCAGAAGGTTGTGTGCAACGGGCAATCCGTTGCCGAAGAGGCTTCGGTCACCATCCTGTTGAACAAGCCCGTGAAGGTGATCTGTTCGTCGGATGATCCCGGCGGGCGTACGACCGTGCTCGACCTGCTCGAAGACCTTCCCGAACGCGTCTACACCGTGGGCCGGCTGGACTTTATGAGCGAGGGGTTGATCATCGTCACAAACGACGGCGAGCTGGCGCATGCCCTGATGCACCCGCGCTACCATATCGAGAAAACCTACAAGGTTTGGGTCGATTCCCCGCTCGGCCATTACCAACTGCAGAAGATGAAGCGCGGCATCCCCAACCAAGGCGAGACGCTGCGGGTGCTGGATATCGATGACGGAATTCCCGGACGAAAGGGAGTGGAATATACGATTGTCCTTGGCGAAGGAAAAAACCGGCACATCCGCCGTTTGATGGAGCATTTTGATAAAAAAGTGTTTCGACTCATGCGTATTTCGATCGGCCCGATCCGGATGAACGAACTCAAGCCCGGTGAATGGCGCTACGCCAAACCCGCCGAGTTGAAGCTCCTGCGCAAGGCGATCGCCGAAAAGAAACAGCTCGAAAAATAGCGTGCGCAAGGTAGGTGTTTTTCCGTTTCGACGGCATAAGTCATTGGCATTATTGCATTAAAATCCAAATCGAATCGAACTTGACTGAATTCCATAATATAATACCTTATTAATCATATTTATGCATTGAGAGAGGCGTGAGGGAACTGGCCCATTGATCGCCCGGCAACCTGAAAAGATTAAGGTGCCAAGGCCAGGCTTTGCAGAGCAAAGCAACGATGTGTTCCCGCCGATACGGGAAAATAATCGGTGACTTTCCTCCGCATTCCCTTTTGCCTGTTTTGATGAACGGGTCCAGCCCGTCTGGATTATAAACAAGAAAGGAATGACCAATGAGTAAACTGGAAACCAAATGCCTCCATGCCGGTTATACGCCGGAAGCTACCACCAAATCTCAGGGCGTGCCGGTCTATCGCACCGCGGCCTACCGTTTCGACAACACGGAGCATGCGGCCAACCTATTCGGCCTCAAGGAGCTGGGGAATATTTATACCCGTCTGATGAATCCGACGACGGATGTGCTCGAGCAGCGTGTTGCGGCTCTCGAAGGAGGGGCTGCGGCTCTCGGGCTTGCTTCGGGAACCAGTGCGATCTTCTACAGCATCATCAACCTGGCCCAGTCGGGAGATGAAATCGTATCCGCCAACAATCTCTATGGCGGCACCTACACCCAGTTCAACGATATCCTGCCGTCCATGGGCATCAAGGTCCACTTTGTCGATCCGTCCGACCCGCAGAACTTTGCGGCGGCGATCAACGACAAGACCAAAGCGGTCTTCTGCGAAACGATTGGAAATCCGGCCCTTGATCTCGTCGATATCCAAGGCATTGCCGACGTGGCGCACGCCCACGGCCTGCCGCTGATCGTTGACAGCACCTTCACCTCGCCCGCCCTGCTTCGTCCGTTGGAGCATGGAGCGGACATCGTGGTCCATTCGCTCACCAAGTGGATGGCCGGGCACGGCACGGCGATCGGCGGCATTGTGGTCGATTCCGGAAAGTTTGACTGGACGACCGGCAAGCATCCGTTGCTGTCCGAGCCGGATCCGAGCTACCACGACATTCGCTATGCAACGGATCTGGGCGACCTTGCCCCCCTCGCCTACATCCTGCGCATGCGCCTCGTTCCCCTGCGCAACCTGGGTGCCTGCATCTCGCCCGACAATGCATGGATTGCCTTGCAGGGCATCGAAACCCTCGCCCTGCGCATGGAGCGCCATTCCGAGAACGGCCTTGCGGTGGCGAATCATCTGAAGAAAAGCGACAAGGTCGAATGGGTCAAGTATGCCGGATTCGATCCCAAGGCCGGAAAATACCTACCGAACGGTGCCGGCGGCATGGTGGTGTTTGAAATCAAGGGCGGCGAAGAGGCCGGGCGCAAGTTTATCGAGTCGCTCCAGGTCTTCTGCCATCTGGCCAACGTGGGTGACGCGCGCAGTCTCGCCATCCATCCGGCCAGCACGACCCATTCGCAGCTGACCGAAGAGCAGCAGGCGGCCGGCGGCATCTCGCCCGGCCTGATCCGTTTGTCCGTAGGGCTTGAACATATTGACGATATCCTGTCTGATATCGACCAAGCTTTGGCAAACGTTTAGGAATCAACCAGGGCCACTCCTCCGGGGGTGGCCTTTTAAGGATAAGATGGAAGTAAGAACCAAGTTTTTTACCTACGGTGAAGAACCGGAAACCCGGCTTGTGTTGCACGACGGACAGACCTTTGGTCCGGTCACGCTGGCGTACGAGACCTTTGGCGAATTGAATGAACGGAAGGACAACGCGATCCTGATCTTCCACGCGCTTTCCGGTTCGCAGCATTTGGCGGGTTTCAACCCAGCAGTTGAGGGTGCGGGCGAACGATGGAACGATGCCTGCCAAACGGGCTGGTGGGACGATTTTGTCGGCCCCGGAAAAACCATCGATACCGACCGGTTCTTTGTGGTGTGCGCGAACTATCTCGGCGGCTGCTACGGTAGCACCGGCCCCTCGTCCATCAATCCTGAGACCAACAAGGAATACGGCGGGGATTTCCCCCGGATCAGCTTCGGGGACATTGTCGATTCCCAACTGCCGCTGTTCAGGCACCTCGGGATAGAAAAATTCCATGCGGCCATCGGATCATCCCTCGGCGGCATGATGGTGCTGAATTTCGCGACGCGCTATCCCGAGTTGGTGGATCGTGTTGTTCCCGTAGCCTGCGGGCTGGATTCCACCACCCTGACCCGGGTGCACAACCTCGAACAGATCCTCGCCATCGAAAACGATCCAAACTTCAACAACGGGCACTACTACGACGGCCCTGCCCCGCTGCGCGGATTGGCGTTGGCTCGCATGATCTCCCACAAGACCTTCGTCTCGCTTCACGACATGGAGGAGCGGATGAGCGATCGGTGCGAGCAGGAAGAGGACGAATTTTCGTGGTACAAGATCAAGACGCCACTGGAATCCTTTATCCTGCATCAGGGGCGTAAGTTCCTGAAGCGGTTCGACGCCAACACCTACCTCTACCTCGTTGCGGGTTGGACCAGTTTCCATTTGAAGGATGATACGGGGTTTGAGAGCTACAAAGCGCTGTTCGAGCGTTGCCGGAACCAGGAGTACCTCGTGTTCAGCATCGATTCCGACGTCTGCTTCTATCCGGAGGAACAGGAAGAGATTTACCGGCACCTGCAGTCGGCTGGTGTCAGCGCGCAATACCTGACGGTGCATTCCGTAAAAGGACACGATTCGTTCCTGCTCGAGCCCGAGCTTTATTCGGAACCGATCCGCCGCCTGCTGGAGAAGTAGTGGCCATGCTGATTGTCCTATCGCCTTCCAAGAGCATGGATATGGAGCCGGCCGCGCTGGCCGAAGCCACCCAGCCAGCCTTCCTCGACCGTTCGGAACAACTGGTTTCCAAGTTGCGCGGATTCTCTTCGCAGAAGCTGATGGACTTTATGGAGATCAGCGAAAAACTCGCCGAGTTGAACCGCCAGCGCTTCATCGATTGGCAGCCGCCGTTTACGCATGAAAACGCCAAGCAGGCCGTGCTGGCCTTTACCGGTGATGTGTATGATGGACTTGATGCACCGAGCCTGAAGAAGCGTGATCTCCAGTATGCGCAAAACCGCCTGCGCATTCTCTCCGGCCTTTACGGACTGCTGCGTCCGCTCGACCTGATCCAACCCTACCGGCTGGAAATGGGCCGCCCACTTGCAACCCGCGGAGCAAAAAACCTCTACGAGTTTTGGCGCAACCGCGTCACCGAAACCCTAAATGCGGAAACGGGCGATATGCTGGTTAACCTAGCCTCGCAGGAATACTTCAAGGCCGTCGATTCACGGCAGCTGGAAAAGCAGATCGTCTCCCCCATCTTCAAGGACGAGAAAAACGGAACGTTCAAGATCATCAGCTTCTATGCGAAAAAGGCGCGAGGCACGATGGCGCGCTACCTGATTGAAAACCGCATCAAGGATCTGGATGGCCTGCTGGGATTTTCCGAAGACGGCTACGCCTTCAACCCCGGCCTGTCCAAACCGCTCGCCCCCGTCTTTACGCGCCCGGAATAGCAACCTCTTCACTATTCCATCCGGCGTGTCCTGCCCAAAAGCACGGCAATGACGAAGGGTATGAATCCCGCAAGTATCCCCGGAGCCGCACAATAAACCACGGCCCCTATGCCACTCTTGGAACATGCGATGAAAGCAAGCAACCCGCACAGGATCATGAGGATCTCGACCAGCTGCGGCGTTTTTCGGCCCATGACGTTGACGACCAGCAACGGCACGAATGCGGAGCCCAGCATGGCCCAGGCATCGAGCACCAGATTGAAGATGGAGTCGTTTCCGGAAATGGCGATGATCGTGGCGAAGGCTACAACCAACGCGGTGGTCAGCTTGCTCACCCAAAGGGCCTTGATGGGGTTCTCCGTCAGATCGTGCGTGACCGACGCGGAACAGGACAACACCAACGAATCGGCGGTGGACATGGTGGCGGCAAACAGCGCGGCTAGAATGAGCCCAATCAAGGCCTTTCCAACAACCGGAATTTGCGAAAACAACGCAATCGTAACCTTCGGCAACGCCATTTCGGCGTCGAATTCGCCCAGGGGTATATCGAGTATGACGCGGGCCAGCATGCCGACGACGATCGTTGCCGCGTAGAAAAAGGTAAACCAACCATAGTAGTACTTGCGCATGGTCCGGATGCTATCGACCGATTGGAGCGTCATGAAACGAACCACGACATGGGGTTGCCCGACAATGGAGATTCCTCCGAAGAGCCAGCCCACGATAAAGAGCAGGATGCCCACAAAGTTCCGTTGTGGAAACCACGAGAGATAATGAGGGCCCACAGCCGACCACTTTCCAAGCAAGGCGCTTGGCCCACCCAGGTAATGGATACCGGTAAACATCAGCAAAAGCATACCGCCCAACATGACAATGGCCTGCGCCGCATCGGTCCAGATCGAGGCGCGAATGCCGCCTGCGGCTGAATAGAATAGCACGATGAGCGCACCGATCAGGATGCCCGTGTTGGGGTGCCAATTCAGCAGGGCGATCGTGGCCTTGCTACCGGCCTTCAACTGGGCGGCCGAGTAGATGCCGAGAAAGAGCACGATCAGGATGCTGGAAAGCGTGCGTGTTGCGCGGTTTTTGCTTCCAAACCAGTCGGCGATCAGACTGCCGTATGAATTGAATTTGAACCGTTCCGTCTGCTCCTTGATTTTTCGGACCGTCAGGAAGGACATCATCAGGTCGCCGACAATCCAACCCACCATGAGCCATATCGACTCCAGCCCGTAGGCATAGGTGTATCCGATCATGCCGATGAACATGAAGCCACTGTTGTTAGTGGCCACGGCGGAGAGCCCGGCCAGCCAAGGGCTGATCGAGTTCCCGGCAACGAGGTAGTCTTCGGTGGTTTTCTTGCTGTGGCGAACCGATGCGCCACCGATGGCGGCAAACACCAACAGGCAGAGCACAAAACTAAGGGTAACCATTCTGATGCACTTTCGGGATTAGTCGGCAACCGGATCGGCTTCCAGATCGTAGGAGCCATCCGGGTTGTGGACTTCCTTGCCGTTGAGCGGAGGATTGAACACGCAGGCCACCTTCATTTCCTCGAAGGCGCGCAGCATATGCCTATCGTTGTCGTTCAGGATGTAGACGGTCCCCGGCTCAATGGCATATTTCCGGCCATCTTCCAGCGTTTCCACTTCGCCCCGGCCGGATATGCAATAGACCGTTTCAAGATGCCGCTTGTAATGAAGCATGAAGTCGGCGCCCTTGTAGATGGTGGTGATGTGGAACGAATAGCCCATTGCGTCATCCTTGAGCAACAGACGTGTGCTTTCCCAGTTTCCATCCGGCGAAACAATGCGCCTGTTTCCCTTTTCCGCGTCCTGTAAGCGTCGAACAATCATTGCTTCGGTTCCTCTTCGCTGGAGTTCACGACGACATCGTCAAAATAATCGCTCTCTTCGGGGATTTCATCCAACCCTGCGCAGACCTCTTTGATCGACTGTTCGAGAATATCGATGCCACGTTTGAGATTTTCATCGGAAATAATCAACGGGCAAAGCAACTTGATGACCTGATCGTCGGCACCGCTGGTCTCGATGATCATGTTTTTATGGTATGCGGCGCGCGTGATCTTGCTGGCAATCTCCCCATTGACACAATTGATGCCCTGGAACATGCCACGGCCACGGGTGGTAAAATTTCCTTCGCCATGCTGTTCCACGATCCGGTTCAATCTCTCCTCGATATATGCGCCCTTGCGGCGAACTTCCTTGGCGAACGTGTCGTCGCTCCAGTATTCATCGATGGCGGCCTTGGCCGTGACAAACGCCATGTTGTTTCCTCGAAAGGTCCCATTGTGTTCGCCGGGTTTCCACTGGTCGAATTCCTGTTTGATGAGCACAACAGCAAACGGAAGCCCATAGCCACTGAGCGACTTGGAAAGGGTGATGATATCCGGTTTGATACCGGCGGGTTCAAAACTGAAAAAGGTGCCCGAGCGGCCGTTTCCGGCTTGTATATCGTCAACAATCAGCAACATATCGTGCTTGTGACAGACTGCTTGCAGGCTCTGTAGCCATTCCATGCTGCAGGCATTGATTCCACCCTCCCCTTGGACGCATTCCACGATTGCGGCGGCGGGTTTGTCGACTCCGCTGCTGGAATCGGACAGCATTTTGTCGATATATTCGATCGTGTTAAGGTCATCGCCCATATAGCCGTCGTACGGCATGCGAAAGGTTCCAGACAACGTGACGCCGGCGGCACCGCGATGATGGGAGTTCCCCGTGGCCGCCAGCGCGCCCATCGTCACCCCGTGGAAGCCGTTGGTGAAGGTAATGATGTTGGTGCGGCCGGTATAGTTGCGCGCGGCCTTTAGCGCGGCTTCGACCGCATTGGTGCCGGTGGGGCCTGTAAACATGACCATGTAGTCGAGGTCGCGCGGCTGGAGTATCTTTTCCTGAAATGTTTCAAGGAATTCTCGTTTGGCTTCGGTATGCAGGTCGAGGCTGTGCGAGATCCCGTCCCTTTCGATATAGTCGAGCAACTTCTGCTTGAACACGGGATTGTTGTGCCCATAGTTGAGCGAGCCCGCCCCGGCGAGAAAGTCGAGATATTCGTTTCCGTCTTCGTCGTAGATATATTCGGCTTTCGCCTTGTCGAAGATGCGCGGGAAATTGCGCGCATAGCTTTGTACTTCCGATTCTATTTCTTCAAATATTTTCATTTTTCATCCTCTGTTTGGTGGTTGTGAAGCGGCCCTATCCGGTACAGCTGCTCCGAGTCGTGGTGTCCCTTGAAATGGGCATCGCGATCGAAGCCCTCGGTGATCGCAAGGGATGCTCCGTTACGCTCCGCAAAGCGTTTAAAGAGTGCTTGGGAGGGGCCGTTCGACGGTGTAATGGTGGTTTCAACATATTCGATGCCGGCGCAGCCCGGCTGGTCCAGCAGGCCCTGCAACATGCGCGAAGCCAACCCTTGTCCGCGGGCGGATTCGGCCACCACGACCTGCCAGACAAACAGCGTGTCCGGGCGGGCGGGAATGCGATAGCCGGAAATGAAGCCGACTAGCTTTTCGTTGTGCTTGGCAGCAATCGAGGTGCCATCGAAGTGGGTACACTGCAGCAAGTTGCAATATACGGAATTAGGGTCCAGTGGTGGGCTTCCGGCGACCAGTTCGTTTAAGTCGAAGCCATCGCTGGCGGTGGGGGAACAAAGCTCTATTTCGTCTTGTGTATTTCGCAAAACTCCACATTCCATGGTTTAGTTTAAGCTCGCTATTCCCCTTTTGGCATCGCATGCCGGGGAGCGAAAGGCATCTGTAAAAATAGCCGTAAATACAGCATTCAGATGAATGTTTTTCTGTCAGGAGAGCTATGAACCAAACATATGCAGGGAAGCATTGCAAGGGATTCCCCGGGCTTTTCTGGGTCGTGCATTACGCGGCACGTTTTCGCATAAGGCAGATCCACGCGCGCGGCGGAGTTTCCTGGTCGGAGCCAAAGTGGCCTGAAGACAGCGAGCATATTTCAAAATGCGGTTCCACTGCGGTAACCAGTTCGCTCGCGGTCAGCTGTGGCGGGCCCACCTCGCGCGGGCCCTCATCGGCGTTGCCAACCAGGGAAAGCCAGAGACCGCCCTGCTTCAGCAGGGACGCAACCTTTTCCACGTAGCGACTCCGCTCCGACTCTGCCGACATGCAGTGCAGGCAACCGCGATCGAAGGCAAAGTCGAACGGCGCGTCGGGGACCGTGTCCGCCAAAAAATCGGCCACGATAAAGCAAACGTCCGTGGCGTTGGCCGTAGCCTGCTTCTTCCTCGCTTGCTCAATGGCCGTTGCGGAAAAGTCGCATGCCACGACGTCAAACCCCTGTTGTGCCAACCAAATGGCGTTCTCGCCCGTTCCGCATCCAATATCCAACGCCCGGCCACTTTTCATGGCAAGCTTCGAAATGGTTTCGATAAGGTTATAGTCCACCATGCCGTGGTCCCACGGCGTGTCGCCGGATTGGTAGCGGTCTTCAAAGCGGTTGCCGTTCATGCTGCACTCCCTGTTGGATTGAGCCATTGTGCAGTTAAAACCGCGGTAGGAAATCCTTTTTTCGTTTTTTGGCACTTTGCGACGGGTCGAGTGTTCGTCTATAAGTGCTTCATGGGTTCGAGCAGAAAAACGAAGCGGATGCATGCCGTTTTTTCCGGAACGGTTCAAGGCGTTGGGTTTCGCTACACAGTCTGCAATTTGGCCTCCGGCTTCGCGGTAACCGGCTTTGTCTGCAATCTGTGGAACGGCGAAGTCGAGCTTGTCGCGGAGGGCGAAGAAGCCGTACTATCCGATTTCCTTCGTGAGATTCGCAATTCGCAACTCAGAAGGTATATTGCGAACGACCGCGTGACATGGGAAAGTGCCTCCGGCGAATTTGACCGATTTGGAGTTTTGTATAAATGAAATATGCTATCCTAGGTGACATCCATGCGAACCTTGAGGCGTTGCAGGCCGTCATGGAAGATGCCGAATCCCAAGGGGTCGCGCACTATGCCTGCACCGGAGACGTAGTTGGCTACAACGCCGACCCCAAGGCGTGCCTGCGTCTTATTCGTTCATTGAAATGCCAAGTCGTTCAAGGCAACCACGACTACTATACGGGTTGCAACGAATCCATGGACCTGTTCACTCCCATGGCGCAAAAGAGCATATACTGGACCCGCAAGCAGCTTACGATGCTGGAACGCAAGTACCTGCGTGAGCTCCCCATGGTGGCCGACATTGAAAGCTTCACGATCGTCCACAGCTCGCTGAGCAATCCGAGCCGGTGGAACTATATCTTTAAGCGCAACTCGGCCGAGTCGAGCTTCCGGAACCAGTTTTCCAATGTGTGTTTCTTCGGCCACACCCACGTTCCCCTGGCCTTTGTTAGCGAAGGTGCATCGATTGAAAAGGGATTCTACGACACCCTCAAGATCCAGCAGGGCTACAAATACCTGGTCAACGTCGGCAGTGTGGGCCAACCCCGCGATCGCAACCCCCTGTCCGCGTATGCCATCTACGACCTGGAGGAGCAGACCATTACCCTGCGCCGGGTGGAGTACGACATCGCAACTGTCCAGAAAAAAATACGCGATGCGGGACTGCCGTTCAGGAATGCATTGCGTTTGTCGATCGGTCGCTAACCAACGGAAGCTCCACCGGTTTTCTGTGTGGCATCCGGCCTACTTTACCGATATCAGCTTGGCATTCAGCAAGGCGGTTGCGATGGACAGGTCCTCCGCCGACCGCACCTTGATGTTGAGTGTGCCGGTTTCCACCAGGTGGACCTCGGCCGGCTTCTTAACCAGTTCGGATTCATCATCGATCACCTGGCTACTCTTCGCCTTTCCATCCAGGATCTTTTTCAGAGCTTCGGCTTTGAACGCCTGAGGGGTCTGCGCCGCCCATACGGTATGTCGCTCCAAGGTTTCCGTGGCTTTCATTCCCTTTGGGGCCAGCTTGGCGGCATCGGGCATTTTGTGGGCTGCAATGGCACAGCCGTAGCGCTTGGCCGCTTTTACGGTTTCCTCAAAAACCTCCGAAGTGGCAAACGGCCGGGAAGCTTCGTGGATGACTACGGTCGAGGGTGTGTCCTTTAGTTTATTGAAGACGGTGCGCAGGGTGCTGAGCCGGTTCACCCCGCCAATCACAACCCCTTTGACCTTGGTGCACCCAAATCGCTTTACCAGATGAAGAGTGGAATCGGTCCGGTTTTTTCCGACGGCCACGATGACGGAATCCACCGACGGGGTGTTTTGCAGCGTGCGCAAGGTTATGGCCAGCATGGGTGTCTGGCCCATTGTCAGGAAGGCCGCTTCCGTGCCGGGAGTGATCTCCTCTTCCTTACCGCATGCAACTACAATGACAAGTGTATTCATAATCCTCCCGATGCTTTTGGATCTACCTATCCCTCAATCCGATAGGAATTTACAGTTTTGACAAGAGAAGGTCAACTTTTGACGGATGGTATGTTGGTGATCAAATGGTACGTGTTTTTGGTCGAAACCGGCAGGGCGGCATCCGTGTTTTACGCCAACACTCGTCCCCCAATCTTTTTTCCGACACAGCCATTTGATATACAACATCTTGTGCTTTCATAAGGGTTGCGTCACAATTTGTTGGTTGACCAACTACGATCCATTGCGCAAAATTCAATCGCTTTATGAGTAGGCTTGCGTCAATCAACCATAGCGTGCATCTCCCTGAGGAAACGGGGTTCGGCCGCGGTCATTGGCCCACAGCGTATGTGTTCCTCATCGATCCCACCATGAAAGGATTCCCACCCCATGACCGAGAGTCAGAAAAAAACCTTCGTTCTCGATACTAACGTAATCCTTCACGACAGCAGTTGCATCCACCAGTTTGGTGAACACGACATCGTCATTCCCATTACCGTTCTCGAGGAACTCGACAATTTCAAGAAAGGCAACGACTCCCTCAATTTCCATGCACGCGAATTTGCCCGGACGCTGGATTCGCTCAGCGGCGACAAGCTGTTCAACGGCGGGGTCTCCATCGGCAGCGGCAAGGGCAAGATCAGCGTCAAGCTCGACCGGGAGTTCGATGAAAGCATTGCGGCCAATTTTTCAACCAAGAAGCCGGACCACCATATTCTCAACATCGGCTACCAGGTTGCACGGGACAATCCGGACCGGATGGTCTGCCTTGTGACCAAGGACGTCAACCTTCGCATGAAGGCCAAGGCCGTCGGGCTGTTGTCCCAGGACTACAAGAACGACCATGTGCGCGACATCCAACAACTCTACACCGGAACCCGCATCGAGGAAAACGTGTCCCCGGAACTGGTTGCCCTGATGTACACCCCGCCCTACGAATTTCCGGCGGACCAGCTCAAGGTCGACCTGCCGTTGCTGCCCAATGAATACCTGATCCTGCGCGGGGAACACAAATCGGCGTTGGCGGTCTACGATGATGAGTTGAGCATGATCAAGCACGTCGACAAGGTGCCCGCCTTCGGCATTACCCCGCGCAACGCCGAGCAAACCTACGCCATGGACGCCGTTTTGAACGACAAGATCCGCTTGGTCAGTCTGACGGGCAAGGCCGGGACCGGCAAGACCCTGTTGGCGTTGGCCGGTGCGCTGAAGCGCAAGAAAAGCTATCGCCAGATTCTCATGGCCCGCCCCATCGTGGCGCTCAGCAACAAGGATATCGGCTTCCTTCCGGGCGACATCCAGTCGAAACTGGACCCGTACATGAAACCGCTTTTCGACAACCTCGGGGTAATTGAACACGCCCAGGGCCAAGGCGACCTCAAGCGTAGTCAGGTGGGCAAGATGCTGGAGGAAAAGAAGCTGATCATCGAACCGCTTTCCTACATCCGTGGTCGCAGTTTGGTGAATACCTTTTTTATTGTCGACGAAGCCCAGAACCTGACACCGCACGAAGTGAAGACAATCATCACGCGGGCGGGCGAAGGAACCAAGATTGTCTTTACCGGCGACATTTTCCAGATCGACCATCCCTACCTGGACAGCCATTCGACCGGCTTGAGCTATCTGATCGAACGCATGAAAGGCCAGCGGTTGTACGCGCACGTCAACCTGACCAAGGGCGAGCGATCCGAGCTGGCCGACCTCGCCGGCTCCCTGTTGTAGCCGGGAGCCCCCCTAGCGGTGCAACAGCACAAAGTTCAGTTTCCGGATTTGGAGGTCGGGATAGCGGGCCTGCAGTTTCTGCATTAACACCCGTTTCAACCGTTCCAGCTCCGGAACCCAGCCGGGATGGTCGACGCTGACATTCAGGGCGTGGTATTCGAGCGATGCAGGTTGACTGTGCTTGGCAATCTGCTGGCCGACCAGCCCGGGCCACGCATCGCGCAACACCAGAAGGGTTTCGTCCTGCGGTGCTTCCAAGCCCTCCACAACATCCTTCAGAATGTCGTCGATACGGCGGATTTCGCGATTGGGGGCCGATGGCTTGTCCAGATGGTACCGGACACGGTCGATATCCCACCGGGCATGGTTTCGCTTGTTTGACCTCGGGTCTTCCATGGACAGCATTGAGCCACAAAGAAGGATTGATTCAAAACCAAAAACACGCATCTCTGCACATCGGACGGGATAACAGGATAAACAGGTTTGCCCCCTGAATATCCTGTCATGTCGCACCAACAAATGGTTACCTTGCGCACTATGAAAAACGATCTCTATCCCATGACGTTCAAGCCCGTATACAAGGATTATCCCTGGGGCGGGTCGCGCATACCCGAAACCTTCAATCGCGATGTTCCGCCCGGCGTGTATGCCGAGTCGTGGGAAATTGCCGACCATCAGGATGGCATGAGCGTGGTTGCCAACGGTGCGCTCCAAGGAAAAGCCCTGCAGGAGGTCATTGATCCGGATCCGCAGGCTGTCATGGGCACACGGGTTGAAGGTTCGAGTTTTCCATTGCTCATCAAGCTGATCGATGCCAAGCAAAAGCTCAGTGTACAGGTCCACCCCAACGACGAGACCGCAGCGAAGTTTGGCGGCGAGGCCAAGACCGAAATGTGGTACATGCTCGGTGAAAACGAGACCCAGGTGTACTGCGGCCTAAAGGACGGCGTGACCAAGGAAAGCTTCCTTCAGGCCGTCGCCGAGGGAACCAGTGGCGACACCATGCGCCCCGTACCGGTAAAGAAAGACGATGCCGTTTTCGTGCGCGGCGGACGCGTCCATGCCATCGATAATGGTTGCCTGATTCTTGAGATCCAGCAAAACTCCAACACCACCTACCGCATCTATGATTGGGGACGGATGGGCAACGACGGAAAACCTCGCGAGTTGCACATCGAACAGGCCATCGATGTCATCAACTGGAACGATACCGCCAATCCGCTGGTCGAGCCAGAACCGCTTGTCGACACCGACACCTTCCAATGCTGGGAAGTCCTGAAATGCGAATATTTCCGGCTGGAAAAAATGATTTTAACCGCCCCGCTGGAAGTCCCCATGGATGGAACCACCTTCCACGCCCTGTTTGTGGCCGAGGGCGAGGTGGAAATCAGTTGGGACGGAGAGTCGTTGAAGGCCCCCGCCGGCACCTCGATACTCGTGCCCGCCGCCCTGCCCTCCTATACCCTCGAGGGGTGTGCCACGATCCTTCGAACCACCATCCCGGGCACCTAAGAATCTTCGATTTTCATCAAACGGTTTTAGCTCGTCGTACGTTTTATTGCGAGAAGGGTGAGTACGGCGACAGCCGCTTCCCGTTGAATGATCCGGCCTGACCGTTTCCCCCAAGCGACTAACAAATGAATGTACAGGGAGGAATGATGAAAATACGGATCAAAATGGACATGTCGAACATGTCCGGCATCGGCCCAAAGGCGTGGGACCGCGATGAATCACCCGTGACAATGCACACCGTGCATCCGCACCATGATGAACACCATCACCACGAAACGGCCGGAAACCCCCACCGGGAATCGCAGGCCGGGACCAACACCGAACCTTCCAAGAAAGACTAATTCGGATGTGGGCCTAACCGCGCATGTGGTTGACCGCGTTCTGGAACAACTTGAGGCCCAGACCCTGCTCCGGTAGCGTTCCCGCAAGCTTTTGCTTATCCCAATTCGGGTGGTTTTCCGGGAAGAGGTAGGCTTCCGGATGCGGCATCATGCCAAAGATGCGGCCGCTCGGATCGGTCAGGCCGGCAATGGCATTTAGCGAGCCATTCGGATTGGCCGGAAAATCCTGCGTTGGATTGTCGTTCTTGTCGACGTAGCGCGCGGCAACGCAGCCTTCGGCTTCGATGCGTTCAAGCAAGGCGTTGTCTAGCGTAAAGATCTTGCCTTCGCCATGACGGATCGGCAACGGCAGGGTTCCAAGGCCCTGGGTGAATACGCACGGCGAGTTTTCCTCGAAACGGATATCGACCCAGAAGTTCTGGAAGGTGCCGCAATCGTTTTGCATCAGCGAAACCGTCGGCTCGAAATACTGTCCGTCGAGCCCCGGCAGCAGGCCCATTTTAGTCATAACCTGGAAACCGTTGCAGATGCCCATGATCAGCTTGCCGTCATCGATAAACTGCTGAAGCTCGTCCTGCATGTGGTGCTTAACGCGCAAGGCGAAAACGTGGCCGCTGGTCATGTGGTCGCCATAGGAGAAACCGCCAATAAACATCATGGCTTGGAACTCCTTCAATTGCGCCGGATTGTCCAGCAGGTCGTTCAGATGAACCATGACCGGGTCGGCTCCCGCCAGCTTCCATGCATGGGCCGACTCCGCCTCGCAATTCACCCCGTATCCCGTAATAATCAAAACCTTTGGCGTGCTCATGATATCCTCTACTTATTCATATCTTCTACAATGGCGGTAGCCGCGGAAGTCGGATCGGCAGCCTGCACAATCGGTCGCCCGACAACAAGATGCGTGGCCCCCTGCTCCACGGCGAACGAAGGCGTTGCTACGCGTTTCTGGTCGCCCACGTCGCCTTCCGGCATGCGGATGCCCGGCGTCACGAGAATGGCGTCCGGAAAGGCATCGCGCAGCACCTTGGCTTCGTGCGCGCTGGTGACCATGCCGTCGATTCCCGACGAGATAGCCAGACGGCCCAGCTCGATGGCTTGCTCGGATACCGTGCGGTCGATGCCCAGATCGCGGAAATCGTCCTGGCTCAGGCTGGTCAGGGTGGTGACGGCCACCAGCTTGGGCGGATTGGCGCATTCGCTAGCCGCCTTGGCGGCTTCCTCGAGCATGGCGCGTCCGCCGATAGCGTGAACCGTCATGAGGTTGACGCCGTGTTCCGCCGCGGTTTTTACGGCGTTTCCGACGGTACGGGGAATGTCATGCAACTTGAGGTCGAGAAAGATTTTCTTACCGCGCTTTTTCAGCGGTTCCAGCACCGCCGGGCCTTCCGCGCAAAACAGTTCCAGCCCCACCTTGTACCATTCGATAAAATCGGGCATTTGCTGGAGTTTTTCCTCCATTGCTGCTGCGTTCGGCACATCCAGCGCCACGATCAATTCCGCCTTGTTCATTCCCATAACCCTTTCCGTGTTCAAAAGGCTGGAAACCTAGCAGAAAAAATCCGGCCGCTGGAACTCTTTACGACGTATTTTTGCCATTTGCGGCGGCCGAGGATGCGCGGAAGGCGCCCTTTGCTCTTCATTCGGCGTTCCATTGCCAATCCTTCTTGAAACTGAACGAACGTTCAGTTATATGGGTCTCATACGCTGAAGCCCGAAAATATTTCACACACGGCTCGCAACGTGAGCAGCGGGCCTTTCCGCTCTGCTCTCCGTTGGGCTCTGCGTGAGTAATAAACAGCAAGCAATACCGAAGTCCGGAGTACGTCATCATGCCAAGGAAAATCAATCTAACCGAAAAGATCGAGCAGTTGCGGGCCTTCCACCTGACGGAGGGCCGCGCACCGAGCTATGCCGAAATGGCGGAGTTATTCGGCTATCGATCGAAAAACGCCGTCTACGGCCCGATCAATAAGCTGGTCAACCTGGGCTATCTGGAACGGAGCAGAAACGGAGCAGTCGTGCTAACCAAGAAGGTGACCGGTGCGATCAAGTTGCTGGGTTCGGTCCAAGCCGGCTTCCCCTCGCCCGCCGAGGAGGAATTGGTCGACACCATCAATCTCGACCAGTATCTCGTGCGCCGCCCGGAGGCGACCTACCTGCTGACTGTCAGCGGCGACTCGATGATCGAGGCCGGCATCCAGCCCGGCGACATCGTCCTCGTGGAAAAGGGCGGCGTCCCGAAGCAGAACGACATCGTCATTGCCCAGATCGACGGGGAATGGACGATGAAGTATTTCGGGAAGGACCAAACCGGCGTCTATCTCGATCCCGCCAACTCCAAATACACGCGCATGCGCCCCGAGCGTTCGCTGAGCATCGGCGGCATCGTCCGCGCCGTCATCCGCAAGTACGGGAAGGATTAACCGCAAAAGAACGTAAGGAACACAAAGAGTACATTCGAAACATACTCTGTCTGGTTTTTGCTTTCTCTGCGTTCTTTCGCGGTTCATTAAAATGAACAACGAAGAAGCCATCATGCAACGTTCGTTTCCGCAGGCGATTCTGCATGTGGATGGCGACGCGTTTTTCACGTCGGTCGAGCAGGCGATGCACCCGTCGCTGAAGGGGCGGCCAGTGGTGAGCGGCAAGGAGCGCGGGATCATTGCCTGCGCGAGCTACGAGGCGAAGGCGCTGGGCATCAAGCGCGGACTCGGGCTATGGGAGGCGCGCAAGAAGTGCCCGGAGCTGGTGGTGCTGCCGAGCGACTACGAAAGCTATAGCATCTATTCCAAACGCATGTTCGAGATCATGCGGCGCTACACCCCCGTCGTGGAGGAATATTCGATCGACGAAGGCTTCGCGGACATCACCGGCCTGCGCCGCCTGCATCACATCTCCTATCCCGACATCGCCGCCCGCCTCCAGTCCGATATTCACAAGGAACTCGACTTGACGGTCTCGGTCGGACTGAGCCTCTCCAAGGGGCTGTGCAAGATTGCATCCGACTACCGCAAGCCGGAGGGCATTACCGCCGTACGCGGCAAGCATATCCACCTTTTCCTTCCGCGCATCCCGCTGGACGAAGTCTGGGGATTCGGCCCCAACACCGTCGAGCTCTTGCGCAAGCATGGCCTGCAGACCGCGTGGGACTTTGTCCAGCGCCCCGAAAAATGGGCGCAGAAGATGCTCGGCAAACCGGGCCTCGAAATCTGGCACGAGCTGCGCGGTGTTAATCTTCTGCCCGTCACGCCCAATCCCAAGCCAGCCAACGTAAGCATCGGCAAGGGCAAGACCTTTACCTCGCCCTCGACCGACAAGCAGTTTGTCTATGCCAAGCTGGTGCGCAACGTGGAATCGGCCTTTATCCGTCTGCGCCGCCACAAGCAGCGCACGAAGGAAATCTACGTGGCCCTACGCTACAAGGATTACCGGGAATTGGGCCTCGGCATCCGACTCAACCGCGCCACCGATTCCACGCAGGAGGTGCTGCCGGTGGTGCAGGAGCTATTCGGAAAGCTGTTCAAGCCAGGGATGGAATACCGCACCACGCAGATCTGGCTCACCCGCCTCGAAACCGCCGAGAGCGTACAGTTCGACCTGTTCGAGGATCGGTTGAAGATTGAAAAGTATGAGCGCCTATCCAAGACGATCGATGAAATCAACGAACGCTTCGGCAAGCACAAGGTGTTTTCCGGCGCGGCGCTGGGCATTGCCGACGTACCCGCCAACGACCGCACCGAACTGCCATGGCGCAAGCTGAACCTACTGCCCGGCGAAACCGACCGGCGACGCCTCTACCTCCCCCGCCTCAACCTTAACGTCTGAAAAACCGCAGAACCGGCTCCGAATCCCAGCGGTCTGCGGGTGGTAAAGCAACCGGGGGGTTATTATGCCGAGAGCGCTTTTGCTTCGGACAGCCAGGCTTCGGCCTCGGACTGCTTGTGGAACATGCGCATCTGGAAGGGCACCCGCTTGTTCGTCTCTTTCACCCACAACTCGATGATGCTGGCGGTTATGCCTGGAGCCACGACAATCGCGGTTTTGGTTCGGGGGGCTTCGCGCGGACAGCGGCAATGGAATTCCTTCATCATCGTTTCCACTTCACCCAGATGGATGTCGGCATGGTGCTTTCCAATAATCCAGAGATCGTTGGTTTCCGGGTATTCCTTGATCGAGGTGATATGGTGGATAATCGTCTGCACGATACCGTAGTCGAAGTTGTCGTCGAACCGAACCACCAAATGTTCACCGCCCTGATCAATTGTATGCATGCTACGCTCACTTCCTTGGTGCAGCCCGCACCATGCCGGCTTTTCAGAAACCTTTCCCGATTTGTAAACCACTTCTTAGACCACCAGCACCCCAACCACAAGCCATATTATGCAACAATAGGTACTTGATATACATATTCAAAGCTGACATGCGGTCGTGTGCGCGATTCAGCTTGGTTTTCTGCAGGTCATGTTGACTAAAAATGCAACCAGACGGTTTGGTAGGGTTCGAAGGCGATAACCTTGCCCTGCCCCATGAATCGGTTGCCGGTGAGGATGTCGGAACAGGCGTCTGCGCGATTCAGCCGGTCGAGGCGTTCATCCACCTTCAGTTCGCGGTATTGATCGGTAAAATTGCTGATGCAAACCACCCGATCGCCTTCGCATTCCCGCGCAACCACAAACCATTCGGGACCGAGGTTGACGATCTGCTGCGGGGCCTGGGGATGGAAACAAGGGCGTTGCGTGCGCAACTGCAGGCGGCGCAGGTATTCCGTCATGACGCGTGAAGCCGGCGAGCTGGCATCGGCTAGCTCGGCCTCCAGTTCGCCCTCCTGCCATTTGCGGCGGTTGATGGTGCGGGCGCGTCCGGTTTCTTTGACTCCGGCAATGTTGTTCCGGGTCGCCGTCAGGCTGTGGAAATAGACGGCCGGAACACCGCGCAGCTCCATGGCAATGGTTTGCGAGCAGAGGAAGCGGGCAAGGTGCAGGTCGCTGACGGTTTTGGAGCCATCCCCCAGTGCGTCGAAGTAGGTGATGTTGAGTTCGTACGGGCTCTCCGACCCATCGCTGTTGGTTTTGCTGGAAACGTGCCCTCCGAGGGACTTGACGTGTTCGGCCAGCTTGGCCAGCTCGGCATCGGGAATGATGCCCTGCAATGGGCGCACCCCGATCCCGTCGTGCGAGGCCGTGAAGTTGAAGAACGTGCAGGCGTCCGGCAGGTCTCCGAGCGAGGCCGCCCACGTGGACAGGTAGGTTGCGTTGCCGTTGATCAGGCCGTGGAGCAAAAGCGGCGGCAGGCTGAACTGGTAGACCATGTGGGCTTCGTCGCCCGCGCCGAAGTAGGAAATGTTCTCTTCGTGCGGCACGTTGGTTTCCGTGAGCAGAACCACCTCCGGTGCGACCATGTCGAGCAGGTCGCGCATGATCTTGACCACTTCGTGCGTCTGGTCGAGATGGATGCAGTTGGTGCCAATCTTCTTCCACAGATAGGCTATCGCATCCAACCGGATGATGGTTGCCCCTTTTGCGATATAGCCCAGCAGGATGTCGAGGAACTCAAACAGCACGTCGGGATTGGCAAAGTCGAGATCGATCTGGTCATCACTGAACGTGGTCCAGATGTGTGTGTCGCCGTGAAGCGTGTGCACGGGCGTCAGCAAGGGCAGCGCGCGCGGGCGCGTAACGGCCGAGAGGTCGGTTTCTGGGTCGACCTCGATGAAGTAATCACGATACGGAGCAATGTTGGCCACATAGTCAGTGAACCAGCGGCTCCGGCGCGAGCAGTGGTTCAGTACCAGGTCGAACATCAGGCGGAATTCGCGCCCGATCTCCTGCACATCCTTCCATTGGCCCAGCTTGGGATCGACCGTACGGTAGTCGATTACGGAAAAGCCGTCGTCGGAGGAATAGGGACAGAACGGCAGGATGTGGATCGTGTTGATCGAACCGGAAAGGTGCCGGTCCGCGAAACGCTTCAGCACTTGCAACGGTAGCTCGCCGTCTTTCTGCACCATGTCGCCATAGGTAATCAGGACGGCCGTGCTTTCATCCCACAATGCGTTGTGGCTGTAGCCTTCCAGCCCGATGCCGTAGCGGCCGATCAACGCGACGAGTCGTTCCAGAAGGTGATCCACCTCGCTCGGACCATAAAGCCGGTTGAAGCGGGCGCGCATCCGCTCCAGTGCATGGAAATCGAGGTTCTTAATCATAATTCCAGCCCTCGGATATTGGTGATGAGCGTACGCAGGCTTCGCCGCAGGGTGCCATAGCTGAAGAAGCGGCTGGCTACGGCATAGTTGTGTTCCACCGTCGCCTGGCGGTAGGCATCATTTTCGAGCAGCCGCCTTACCTCCTCGATCACGTGCTTGGTGAGGTAGCCGTCCATGAGCGGCACACGAAACCCTTTCGGTTCGATGTCGCGCGCAAAGATCGAATAGCGGTTGATGAGGATCGGCAGCTTGAAGTAGACGGCCTCGAGAAAGGCGTTGCCGAAGCCTTCGTACAGGCTGGGATAGGTAACAAAGTCGACAAAGGGATAGAGGTCCCACAGCGTGTAGATCTTCTTGCCGTCTGAATTCTTTTGGCGCAGTTCGCCGATGCGGTCGTCGATGATGCGAAGGTCCACGCCGGAATCGTGCGCCAGCTCCTGTAGCATGTACTGGTATTCATAGCCCTCGTCGCCGGCCGAGTGCGAGATGACGAGCTTGATGCGCGGATTGTTCAGCGACTCGATCAGCTTGATGGAATGCTCGATCCCCTTGCGCGGCACGATCCGGGTGGGTTGCAGGACCAGGATGTCGTCTTCGGCAAAGCCCAGATCGGTGCGCAGATCCTTGGTGTAGTCGTCCGGTGCCGGCGGCGGCGTTTCAAAGTCGAACACGTTTGGAATCAGTTCGGAAGAGAGCCCCTTGCGCCATGACAGTTCTTCGCGCGCCGCCTGGTTGATGACGACATGCTGAAGCTCGGGATCGCGCGGGGGAAAGGCCAGGTCGAGATAGTCGGAAACGGCGTTGACGGAAAAGCGCACGCGCTCCCAGTAAAAATCATGATGATGCGCGATGGAAGGAATGCGCGTTTCGGCCAGGAATTCGGTGATGGCCACGCCCAGCGGCACATGCATGGGAATCGTGAGCGCGTTTTGGAACACCATGATTCGGATGTCGAACCGGTTCACATATTCGTAGAGGGTCGTCTTGAGATATTCCGCCACGTCGCGGATGCGACGGCTGACAATCGGGTCGCGGAAGGTGCGACCCCATATGCGGTCGTTCAACCAAAGATTCTCGGGGTGGTCGAAATGCGCTTCGGGAACGCAGTAGCTTACGTCGGCGGCACGATCGAGCCGACCGGCATACCAGAAGCTGCGGTGCTCGTAGTCCCAGAGCACCTTCGCCCATTTGGCACTCTCCAGCGATACGCCGTCCGTACCGGCAAAGCGCGTTGAAACAAATCCGATATTTTCGCTCATGACCGCCTCGCTTTAATGATGAAAAGCATAGCGGGCACCGTGACCATGTGAAGCATTTTCACGATTCAATAATGTTGGGAAGATTAACACGCTGTCCGTTTGCCATCTTCGATGGCTCTGTTAATCTCATGCCCAAGCAAGACCAAACGAGGATATTAATGAAAAAGAGAATAACCAGCCTCAACGATATATTGGCGTTGTTACCGTCCTTGCCCGGCAAGCTGGCGGGCATCCAGGAAACGTTGATTGCCAACCTCATTATGCTAGGCGAAATTCCATCCCCGACCTTCGAGGAGGAAGATCGCATTAAGATTTTCCTGCAGCGCCTCGTGGAGTGTGAACTGCAAAATGTTTCGACCGATGAAGCCGGAAACGGAGTGGGTATCATTCGCGGCAAGGATCCCGAGCGCAACATCCTGCTGGTGGCCCATGCCGACTCGGTCTATACCGAAAAGGCGGACCACACCTTATCGGTCTATGCCGATGAGATTGTAGGACCCGGTGTTTCCGACAACAGTCTCGGCATGGCGACGTTGATCACCCTGCCCTCCATTATCGAACGACTTGGGTTGGAGTTTAATTCCAACCTGGTGTTGCTGAGCAGCACGAAAGGGCTCGGCCGTGGCAATCTTGACGGCCTGCGGTTTTTCATGGAGAACAATAAGATTCCGTTCAATGCGGGAATCTGCGTGGAAGGCGCCCAGCTGGGCCGGTTGAGCTACAGCGCCGAAGGCATGTTCCGCGGGCACATCGCCTGCCGGATTCCGGAAGAGCTGGACTGGAAAATGGCCGGACAGCACAGCGCCATCATCGCCATCAACGATGTCGTGAACCGCATTCTCGAAATCCCCATTCCCCGTCGCCCGCGCACCACGATCGTGCTGGGCGCCATCCGCGGTGGAAAGAGCTACAATGTGATGGCCACTCGAGCCAGCCTGCGTTTTGAGGTACGAAGCGAAAGCGCTGGAATGGTGCAGGACATCCGCGACAAGATCGAAGAGATCATTGCCCACGTAACGGCTACACATAAGGCCGAGTTTGAATTCAATGTGGTTTCCAGCCGCGAACCCGGAGGGATCGGAATCGGGCATCCGCTGGTCAAGAGCTGCCGAAAAATCATGGAAGCGCTGGAATTGCAACCATCCATCCGACCCAGCATGTCCGAGGTCTCGGAATTGATCAGCCGCGGACTGCCCGCGGTCACGATCGGGTTAACCGAAGTAAGCAATCTCCACGACCTGAATGAAACCATTAAGATAGAGCCGATCTACACGGGTTTGGCCCAGCTACTGGCCGTGCTACTGGCCATCGATGGAGGATTCTGTAATGAACCTGAATGATTGGATCAAGAACAACACTGTGCACCATTCCCAGTTCTGGGATCTCAAGCAACTGGTGCTCGAGAAGGAAAAGCGAAATCTGAAGATTTCCCTCTGCCTGCCGACGCTCAACGAGGAAAAAACGATCGGCAAGGAGATCGTGATGTTCAAGTCCGAGCTGATGGACCGCTATCCCCTGCTCGATGAGATTGCCGTCATTGACTCCGGATCGAGCGACAGTACGCGTGATATTGCGGCCACCTTTGGGGCCGATGTTTATCTTTCCGCGGAAATCCTGCCGCAGTACGGAGAGAAAAAGGGAAAGGGTGAAAACCTTTGGAAGGCGGTCTATGAACTCACCGGCGACATCATTGTGTACGTGGATGCGGACATTAAGAACATTCATCCGCGCTTCGTGTATGGGTTGGTCGCGCCGCTGATCTACCGTCCCGAAGTCCACTACGTAAAGGCCTTCTACGACCGGCCGCTGGCCTTCTCGCAGGGCGTTCGTCCGTCGGGCGGCGGCCGTGTAACCGAGATACTGGTCCGGCCGCTGTTCTCGCTCTTCTTTCCCGACCTGACGGGTCTCATCCAGCCGCTGTCCGGCGAATATGCCGTGCGTCGCGAGGTGCTCGACAAGATCCCCTTCCCGATCGGCTACGGAGTGGAAACCTCGCACCTCATCGACGTCTACGAAAAATGGGGAATGGAGGCCATCGCGCAGGTCGACCTCGACCAGCGGGTGCATCGCAACCAGGAAACCCGTGATCTTGGCAAAATGGCGTTTGGTATTCTCCGCGCCTTCCTGTTCCGCGCCGAAGCCCTTGGCGTTATCGGCAAGCTGCCCGAGCTGAGCACGTTCCTGCGGCAGTTCCAGGCCCAGGACGAAACCTTCGAACAGGTCCTCCACGAGATCGTCGAGGAAGAGCGCCCGCCCATGATCGAGTTGCCGGAATACCGGGAAAAATTCGGAATAAAATAATGGCCGACAAGCCGGCAGTTGCGATCGTTCACTACCACCTTCGTCCGGGTGGTGTCACACGGGTCATCGAACGGGCGGTGGAATCGCTCAACGGTCGCGTTGATCTGTTGATCCTGACCGGCGAAGCCCCCGCGCCTTCGGCTGAGCTCACCCCGTTGATGGAGCTGTTCGAATCGCTGGGATACTCGGATGCGCCATGCCCCGACTTTGAAAAAGTCGCAGAGGATTTACGCTTTACGGCCCGCAGCCTGTTGGGTCGCGAGCCGGATGTGTGGCACATCCACAACCATTCGCTAGGCAAGAATAGCTTTACGCCGAAACTGGTACGGCATCTGGCCAACGCCGGATGCCGCCTGCTGCTGCAACCGCACGACTTCGCCGAAGACGGCCGCCCGGAAAACTATCGTTTGCTCCGCGATCATCTAGACGACGGATTGAATAAGTTGCTCTATCCGTTGGCCGACCATGTCTGGTATTCGCCGATTAACTATCGCGATAAATCGTTTTTGGAAGGCATTGGATTGCCGCAGGTCCACGAATTGCCCAATGCGGTAACTGCCCACGAGAATCCTCCGCAACAGATTTCCAAGAAGGGTCCCAAGACCATCGTTTATCCGGCACGCGCCATCCGGCGCAAGAACATGGGCGAGTTCCTCCTGTGGAGTCTGCTGGCGCCGGAGGGCTATCGGTTCCAGAGCACGCTCTCGCCCGACAACCCAACGTGGCAGGGCATCTACAACGACTGGATTGATTTCGCCAATGAACTGAAGCTTCCGGTCGAATTCGATGCCGGCCGCAAGCATGACTTCACCGAGTTGGTGCAGAACGCTGAAGCCCTGATGACCACCAGCATCGCCGAGGGCTTCGGCCTCGCCTTTCTCGAGCCGTGGCTGGAAGGCAAGATGTTGATGGGTCGGAAACTGCCGGAAATCACCAGCGACTTTGAGCAGGAAGGCCTAAATCTCGGCGGTCTTTATGACTCGTTGCCGGTGCCGCTCAGTTGGGCCGGTGAATCGGAATTCCTCGCCGCGTTGGCGACGGCCATGGAACAGAGCTATGCCTCGTATGACAAAGCTTGGACTCCCGCTATTCTTGAAGATGCCAAACAAACACTCGTCGTTAATGGAAAAGTCGATTTTGGCATTCTGAACGAAGATCTCCAGCGCAATGTAATCCGTCACCTTGCGCAGCATCCCGAAGATTGGGAATTGCTTCCTGCATTCAACCCCGCGGCCGATTCCGAACTTATCGAAAAGAATTGCCGGATTGTAAAATCACGGTATGGCATCGAGGCATACGGAGACCGTCTGTATTCGCTCTATGAAAACCTGGCGGCCACACCCGTTGGCGAAGTCAGTGCGGCCGATGCCAATGGCCTACTCGGGATGTATTTGCAACCGCACCGCTTTAATCTGCTCCGAAGTTAGCGCCTACCTGACCTCGATGACCATTTCCTTGGCATCCATGCGGCCGCCGGAATCTGAAACCGTAACGATAAATTTGTTTACACCCTGGTCCGCTTCCGTAGGCCTGCCGGACATATCGCCGTTGCTTTGGATCGTCAGCCATTCCGGCCCCGCTGTTTTTTCGAAAACGAGGGTTCCCTCGCCCCCCTCGGCGGATTTGGCGAGGGAACGTTCAAACCTGTTTCCCGCGGATGCGCTGAATTTGAGGTCCTGGGAGTTAAAGTTGATAATCACACGTTCCGCCAAGTGCTTTACTTCGGACGGTTGCAGTGCCTTCGACAGAAAGCGTATCTCAAAGATCTGCCCTTTGAACAATGGGTCGGTCTCGTTCTGGCCGCGGCCAATATAGTTTAGCGGGGTCTGCTGATCTTCCGGAGAAACTGTCACGGTTTTCGACGAACGCACGGATTGCCCGTTGATATACAATTCTGATCCATCCTCTGTTGCCGTCAGCGCAATATGGGTCCAGGCGCCTGGCTTCAACGGCTTCACGTTGAAGCTCTCTTCGTCTCCGTCATTCCGCACCACAAACTCCATGCGTCCGCTATCGGACTGCGGAGTTAGGTAGAAACCGCGGGTTTTTCCATCTCCAAAGTCGAAAAGATGCTGATCCTTGTCGCCACCCGCCCAACGCACCCAGCCCGCGAAGGTGAATGCGCCGCCGCTTGAACTGCTTCGGGGAGGAAGCATGAGATATCCGCTTTCGCCGTTCAACTGGAGGCAAGAACCCTCCCCCATGGGAGCATATGTAATCGAACCGAAGGCCTTGGCATTGTTTCCGTTTCCCGATACATCGATGAGATTGTTTTCAAAAAGGAAGACGGCATCCGTTTTTCCAGAACCCCGTGGCATATCCTGCTGATAGGCTATGGGCGAAACCTCGTCGCGATACACCTCGCCGGCCTCGGTCAACGATCCGTCGTCCCATTGGACCCGCCGGCAATCCTCCACCCAGTTGTAAATCGCGTAGCGTTCCACCCAAGGCGTTTCATCGAGCATTTTGACCATCGCTTCGATCGCCCGCTTTTGCTGGTCGAAGGAGGGATCGCCGTTGTTGGTCCAGTTGGCCCCGTTGTTCCATTCCGTAATCCAAATCGGAAGACCGGTCCGGTCGTGAACCGATTTGAGGAAGTTGTAGAATGTGCTGGTGGCCCCTTCCGGATCGCCGGGGTCGTGCCCCCAGTAATAGTGGATCGCAATAAAATCGACGCGGTAGTTCAGTTCCCGGCATTTGGCCAGAAACGGATACAGCCAGCGATCGCGTCCTCCGTCCGTCACCGCCGGTGAACCTACGCGCAGACCAGTCTTCAGTAGCTCGGGCCAGCCGGCGATGGCATCGTCTACGCTCATGTTGGCTTGGTCGCTTTTATCCGGTTCGTTATAGCCGAGCAGATGATTGATGCCGCGTTTTTGCCAATCCTGATCGAGCCCGGGCCAATATCGCTTTTGCTTGATCGCCACATATTCCAGATCCAGCGAGGAATTTTCATTCAGGTTCCAGTTATACCACCAACCTAGGTTGAGGCCGTTTTGGAGGTTGGCTCCGCCTTTCTTGCTGGTCCAGCGCCAGGGGAATACCCGTACAAATTTGATGCGGTTGTCGAGTTCGACGGGCAGCGCTGCTACTTCCACATCAAAATCCTGGGCCACGTAGCATTTGCTGTGACCGGTGCCGTCCTCGTTTTCGGCAAAGGTGGCCATGTATCCGCGCTTGAGGATAAAGGAGCTGATCACCCCGTTCATGTCACCCAGCCCGCCGGCATCATATTTCCGATACTGATCGAGCTTCTTCGACTTTCCCATGTAGCTCTTGGCGGAAAACACTTCCAGTGGCTGGTAATCCGGCGGATGCGGAATAATCACGGTGCCTTCGCCGAACTGCACAACGCGCACATTCTTGTTCAGCGATGCCGATTTGCCCTCCACCTTGATCTGCTTGAGCACGGAGTCGGCCACCGCCGAGGGACGCATCCGATCGATAAAGATCCACGCATCTTCGGAGTTGAGTTCAATGGTGCATTTTTCAACGGGATCGCTGCCGGTAACATGTAGCTCGGAGCGTCCCGACATTTTTACCTGCTCGCTCTGCAGCGATGGAACGGTTTTTGTTCCTCCATCAATCAGGATGGGTTGTGCGCCTGCCGCCAGGCAAAGCCCGGCGGCCAAAGCAAGAAAGACATATGGTTGGTAAAAGGAAAGCCTCATGCGGACTTGAATGATTACTCTACCTTCAACCGGAGGAACAACTGGTTAGTCGTCGATGTGCCTAGCGTCGCTTCGATCTGATCCGGAGAACTGTTCGATGTGTAGGTAACGCCGCTGGTGAGCCAGTTGCTGGAGAGCAGGTCCGTTGTCCACTCGACCATTCCCGTCACACCGGAGGCGGTTGCATTGTAGGGATAGACCACGGAGAGATAGTCGTTCGTCCAGGTAAAGATATGCTGTGGCACAGGTGGATTGGTTGGATTCCACCCTAGATAGAATTCTATTCCGTCGGCGATGCCGTTTGAATTCGCATCACCGTCGAACAGCGCGCCGGGAATGC
>JBNLGU010000007.1:0-56044 GCA_050306215.1 Pontiella sp. | reverse complement strand
GCAAAAAGGCCGGTGCCGAATTCCTTGGCCGCGACCATGCTTTCCACCATTTCGGGCGGGATCGTTTGGCCTTCCTTGTTCATGGCCAGCATCTTCAGTGTTTCCGCGTTCCAGACCCACTCTTCCAGCATTTGCGACGGGGCTTCCACAAAATCGCGCTCCGTCGCGATACCGGAGAAGCGGATCCATTTCTGGTTTCCGGAAAAGAGGTGGTGCAGCAGGTGCCCGAATTCATGCAGGAAGGTTTCCACCTGCGCATGTTCCATTAGTTCGGTCTCGTCGTCCTGTCCGGGAAAGTTGCAGATCAGTGCCGAAACCGGTAGCTGACGGCCGCTCAGTCCGACCTGTAGGTCAAAGTGCGCCGCGTGCTTGTATTTGTTTTCTCTCGGATGCAAATCAAGGTAGAAGCGGCCGATCACGGTATCTCCATCGAGCAGCTCGTAGGCTTGGACGGATGGGTCCCAGACCGGGGTGTTCCAGGGGCGGAAGGTTACGCCGTAAAGAGACGAGGTCAGTTTGAAGATGCCGTCGCGCACATGGCCGAACTGGAAATAGCTCCGGATCTTTTTGGCATCCACGTTAAACTGTTCTTCGCGGATCAACTCTTCCAGATAGGTCTTCTGCCAGTCGCCGACTTCCGTCGCGGACGGATCGATCTGCTGGAGGCGTTTCAGCAGAATGGCGTACTCCGCTTCGGCGCGCGGCCGCGCACCGGCCTCCACATCATCGATGAACTTGAGGACGGTCGGAACATCCTTCACCATCTTGGTTTCGGTCTCGTATTCCGCGTAGTTTTTGTAGCCGATCAAATTGGCCAGTTCATAGCGCTTGATCAGGATGTCCTTCAGCACCTTGTCGTTAATGGGATTGGCGCGGTTTTTGAATTCTTTGTAGAGCGCCAGCCGCGCGGCGTCGTTTTTCGCATAGCGGCTAAAGGGGATGTAGTCGGGATAATCCGTTGTTATCTTGATTTCGCCGTTTTCATCGGGCTGGTGCGCCGCGATATAATCTTCCGGCAGGCCGGCAAGGTCATTCGTGGAGGTCAGGGTGATGCTACGGACATCCTGACGGACATTCAGGGAAAATTGCTGACCCAGTTCAGTCAGTTCATTGTTCAATTCCTTGATGCGCTTCAGGACCTCGTCCGGTTGGTCCACTCCGCTGCGGCGGAAATCGCGAAGGGTATGCTCCAGATACCGTTGGGTCTGCGCATCGGCCTGGGAAACATTCACCGCCTTGCACGCTTCATACAATGGCCGGGACAGGCTGATTTCATTGTACAGTTTAGTAATTTCCTTCTGCTGGTTTTCGGCAATGTCGCGAATCTCCTGCGAAGGATGTACATTATAAAACAGGGATGCTTTGCTGGCGCTGTTGGCCAGTATCCGTTCCATTTCGTTTAGCGGAAGCAGGACGGATTCAATGGTTTTCGCTCCGTCGAGTTGTTCAAGCTGATGGAAGATTTTCCCAGCTTGGACGAGCTCTTGTTCGCATTCCTTACGATAGTTGTCGGCGACGCCGTCTCCATAGGTCAAGGCAACTGAAAACATGATTAAAAATCCGGTAATTGATGTGAACAATTTCATTAATGCTCCACGTTGAAATACACAATAAACACTATGCAGGTTATGCATCTTATAGGGATCAGAGTCAAGAATCAGCGTTGGGGCGGGGGCATCTTGTTCATCGGGAAGGGGGCTTCCTTGACAAAGTCAGCGGCTTAGACTACGCCTTTTGGGCTGAACACCCTTCTGGACGCATACTGCAATGGGCTTAGAAGCGATTTTCGCAAGACAAGGTGAATATCAAGTAGCTACTTATGAATATATTCAACGCCAAGCCGGTTAACCTCGTTGACAATTCCATCCTCCGGGTCTTCACCCTCTGTGCCATGTATGTTGCACAGGGCATTACGCATGGGTTTATCACAACAACCTTGGTTTATCACCTGACCGATAAGGGGCTGGAAAGCGATGCGATCGGAGGAATGATGGCGATCGCATCCTATCCGTGGGCGATCAAATGGGTGTGGGGGCCCATTATCGACCGTTTCACCTTTCCGGCCATGGGCCGCCGCCGGCCATGGATCATTGGTGCGCAGCTGATGATGTCCGCCACGATGTTTTTACTGCTGTTAATCGGGGATATGACCTCGAGCATGCGCGTTGTGGCTTGGATCATCTTCCTGCACAACATTTTTAAATCCATCCAGGATGTGTCGGTGGATGCGCTGGCGGTGGATGTGATCGAGGAGTCGCAACGCGGGAAAATAAACGGGCTTATGTATGGTTGCAGCTATGTAGGCGCCATGTTTGGCACCGCCTTCACTTTTATCATGACACGGGCCGGAATGGATGCCGCGCTGCTGACCATGATCGGTATTCTTTTTCTCATCATGCTCCTGCCGGTATTTGTCCGGGAACGTGCGGGCGAAAAGCTGCTGCCATGGACTGTGGGGGAGTCGCAGCTAACCGGTTCAAACGCGATAGTATCATCCTCGAGGGAGCTTTTTTTATCGCTCCGCAAGGCCTTTTCGTTGCGGTCGAGCATTTGCACCGGGATTTTGGCAGTGCTCATCTATATCGCGCTCACAGTCATGGTGCCGCTGGATGCCATTCTCAGGATGAAGAAGTTGGGTTACAGCGCGGATTTCTTGGCACAGCTCGGCATCATTGAAACAGTGACGGCCATGGTCGGTGCCATGGGAGGGGGCTTTGTCGCCGATAAAATCGGCCACAAGAAATCAATTGTCATTTGTCTTTCAAGCCTGAGCTTTTTCTGGGCCGCTAACGGTTTCCTGTCATCGCTTTGGTTCAGCAAAACCTACATGTACGTTCTGACTGCGGTGCCCGGTCTTTTAACCGGTTTTATGGCGACAAGCTATTTCTCCCTAGCGATGGATGTTTCATGGAAAAAAGTCGCTGGCAGCCAGTTTTCCTCCTATATGGCCCTCATGAATCTTTCCATGGTGATCGCCTATAAATTGTCCCCTCCGCTGGAATCGTTCTGTACCCGGCTGGTCGGTGGTTCGGTCGGTGACCTTCTTCGCGGGTTGGGATGCTTCCAACACGATGAGGTGACGCCATATGCCATAATCTACATCTTTATGGCACTCTTCCATATCGTGGTTCTCGTTCCGCTACTGCTCATCGATCCGCACCAGACCAGAAATACGTTTGGCGTAGAGACGCCATAAGGCCAAGAGCGATATACCCCGCAAGCTACTCTCCGCTCTGGTTCTGCGTTCAAGCAAAGAAAACCATGGCCGCGACGTAGAGCAGGATCATGACGCTGGCGACGGTGACGGACTCGCGAGTGCGGCGGGCGCGAAGCAGGGCGCCGGCCAACAGGGTGAGAATCAGGATCAATCCAACACTGGCCCAATGGTTGCGCGAGGCGTGGCGGAGCATGCTCCCCCCGCGCATGGCGACGTCGGCGCAGAAGATGATCAACAGGTTGAACATATTGCTGCCGAGCACATTGCCGACCGACATGTCGAGGAAACCCAACCGGACACTGGAAAAGGAGATGACCAGTTCCGGCAGGCTCGTGGAAATGGCGAGGAAGAGGGTGCCGATCAGGCTGGCTTCGAGTCCAAACCCGCCTTGTTCCGGGGGAAGGGCCATGCGACCGCCGAGGATGGAGAGGAGAATGCCTCCGCCAATGATGCAGGCGCACAGCAGGCCGAGCACGCTGTAGAAGCGCGGTGCGGCCATCTGGGCCAGCCGGCTTTCGGAAGGCAGATGCGCCTCTTCGCTCGGTTCAAGCTGGCTGTGCTCTCGTTTGATCATGATGGCGTAGGCGATGGGTAGGGCCAGCACCGGCCAGCTGCAGCCGATGAATGGAACCTGAAGGCCCGGTCGGTTGGTCGTGAGGAAGGCGATACTGAACAGCACAAGCATAATGAGCCCGTAAAGGGTCGAGGCCGTATGGGTACTTTCCATTCCCTTCGGCTTGAATTTGCGCGGATAAATGAGCGCCAAAAGGGCCAGGATCAGCAAGTTGAATACATTGGATCCAAGCATGTTCCCTGTCGCGAGATCGGACCCCTTGGCCATGTCGGCCGAATTCTGGATGACGGAGGTCAGCGAAACCACCAGTTCCGGCAGGCTGGTCACCGCTGCGAGAAAGAACAACCCGATCAAACCGCTACCCAAGCCGGTGCGGTCGCCCAGCGCATCGCCGTATATGCTTAGCCGAATGCCGGAGAGCACCACGATGGCCGCCACACCGATAAACGCCATCACGAGTCCTGCCTGCGTGCCGATGAGTTGTTCAAAGAATTGCATAGGGAGGTTGTACAGGATTCCGATTCGGGGAACATTCTTTTTTCGGGGGGTGATTTATAATTCGTAGGAATCGGGAGCGGCTTGGCGTGCGGGGGACGGAGAGGGTAGGGCGCGGTGTCCCACCGCGCCGCTCGGTGGAGCGGCTTCGCGAACGGCTTGGCGAGCGGCTCGGCGTGCGGGGACGGCTGGGGCAGCCGTCCCTACCCGGAAACCCTCCTTTTCCTTGCATTATGTACTTGGCGGATCTAATTATCTTTCATGTATAAAGTAAGAAAAAACTTGCCGCATGCCATTCCTTCCTGGGTGGAAGATGGCGCGGAATACTTCATCACCATCTGTGCTACTCCGCGCGGCACGAACCAGCTCTGTCATCCGGAAGTCTCGAAGCAGCTTCAGAAAACGTTGACATACTATCAGGACTGCGGACGGCTGTGGGTTCACCTGATGTTGCTGATGCCGGATCATCTGCATGGCATTCTCAGCTTTAATCGCGATCCCGGCATGCAAAAAAGCATCATCGAATTCAAGAAATATACCGCCCGCTTCTTTGGTATTTCGTGGCAACGCGATTTTTTTGATCACCGCCTGCGAAAGGATGAGAGCTACGTGGAAAAGGCGCATTATATCCGAATGAATCCGGTGAGGGCGGGGCTGTGTGCGTCACCGAAAGAATGGCCATACAGGTGGGAGAATCGTCCCTGATAGGGCGTGGTGCGCCGAGCGAAGGATTGGCCTGGCGAGCGGCCCGGCGTGCGGGTGGACGGCTGGGACAGCCGTCCCTACCGAAAGGGTCCCTTTCGAGGGGTAGGGCGTGGTGTCCCCACCGCGCCGCTCGGTGGATCGGCCTGTCGAACGGCTTTGCGGGCGGCTCGGCGTGCGGGTGGACGGCTGGGACAGCCGTCCCTACCGAAGGGTCCCTTTCGAGGGGTAGGGCGTGGTGTCCCCACCGCGCCGTTCGGTGGAGCGGCTTGGCGTGCGGATGGACGGCTGGGACAGCCGTCCCTACCCGTTTTTGTGCGACATTGTGGCGCATGGAGTGGGCGGGTTTGGCGCGCTTTTCGGAAGTTGGCTAGATACAAAACCCGTGAAAACAGGCATTCTGTCGATGGCACACTCGGTGCATAAGGTGAGATGAATCAGGAGGACATCATGGATTTATCGAAAACGACCCAGAAGGTTCAGGAAGCGTTGCAACAAGCGCAGGTGAAGGTGTTGCGGTATGGTCATCAGGAGGTGGATGCCGAGCATGTTCTGTTCGCATTGCTTGATCAAGAGGGCGGTTTGGTGCCGCGGTTGATCGAAAGCGTTGGCGCATCGGTGCCGGTGGTACGCGCCCGCGTGGAGCAGGAACTGGAAAACCGTCCCCGCGTGGAGGGCGCCACGGAAGCCGGCAAGGTTTATATTACCCAGCGGCTGAACCAATGTCTGGTGAAGGCGGGCGACGAAGCGAAGCGACTGAAGGACGAGTTTGTCTCGGTCGAGCACCTGTTGCTGGTGTTTGCCGATGAAATCAACTTTCTCAAGCAGGCCGGTATTGAACGCAAGGCCGTGCTGGATTCGCTGAAAAAGGTGCGTGGCAATCAGCGCGTGACCTCGGATAATCCGGAAAGCCAATACGAGGCGTTGCAGAAATACGGCATGGATCTGGTCGATGCCGCCCGCTCGGGAAAGTTGGATCCGGTGATTGGCCGGGACAGCGAGATCCGCTCGGTGATCCGCATTCTTTCGCGCAAGACCAAAAACAACCCGGTGCTGATTGGAGAGCCGGGCGTGGGTAAAACGGCGATCGTGGAAGGGCTGGCGCAGCGCATCGTGCGCGGCGATGTGCCGGAGGGGCTGAAGGAAAAGTCGATCTGGGCGCTGGATATGACCGCACTGATGGCGGGGGCGAAATACCGCGGTGAGTTTGAGGAACGACTTAAGGCCGTGTTGCATGAAATCAAGGCGTCGGAAGGGCGCATCATTCTGTTCATCGACGAATTACACACCATCGTGGGTGCCGGCAAGACGGAGGGATCGTCCGATGCCGGCAACATGCTTAAGCCGATGCTGGCGCGCGGTGAACTGCATTGCATTGGTGCCACAACGTTGGACGAACACCGGAAGCATATTGAAAAGGATGCGGCGTTGGAGCGGCGTTTCCAGCCCGTGGTGGTGGACGTGCCGAGTGTGGAGGATACCATTTCCATCCTGCGCGGATTGAAGGAACGCTTTGAGGTTCATCACGGTGTGCGCATTCAGGATGCTGCGCTGGTGTCCGCAGCCGTGCTGTCGGACCGCTATATTTCCGACCGCTTCCTGCCGGACAAGGCGATCGACTTAATGGACGAGGCCTGCGCCACTATTCGTACCGAAATCGATTCCATGCCGGCCGAACTCGATGAAATCACCCGCAAGGTGATGCGGTTGGAGATCGAGGAAACCGCGCTGAAAAAGGAAAAGGACAAGGCCAGCCAGGAACGGTTGGGCACCTTGCGGCAGGAATTGGCCGACTTGCGGGCCGATGCCGATGCCATGAAAGCCCAGTGGGAAAATGAAAAGGGCGGGATCCAGAAGGTACGCGAACTGCGCGAAAGCCTGGAGCTGGCCAAGGCCGAAGCCGACAAGGCCGAACGCGAGTACGATCTGGAGCGCGTTGCCAAGTTGCGTCACGGCACCATTCCCGAAATATCGAAAAAGCTGACCGAAGCGGAATCCGCGATCGCCAACCGCGAAGCGGGCACGCTGCTGCGCGAGGAAGTGACCGAAGAGGAGATTGCCGAAGTGATTTCGCGCTGGGCGGGTATTCCCGTAACAAAGCTGCTCGAGGGAGAACGCGAAAAGCTCCTGAAGCTGGACCAGGTATTGCATCGGCGGGTGATCGGGCAGGACGATGCGGTGCAGGCGGTGGCCGACGCCGTCCTTCGGTCCCGGGCAGGCATCCAGAACCCGAACCGGCCGATCGGTTCCTTCCTGTTCCTTGGCCCGACCGGGGTCGGTAAGACTGAACTGGCCCGCACGCTGGCGTGGGAATTATTCGATTCTGAAAACAACATGGTCCGGATCGATATGAGCGAATACATGGAGAAGCACACCGTGTCGCGGTTGATCGGTGCGCCCCCCGGCTACGTCGGTTTCGAAGAGGGTGGTCAGTTGACCGAGGCGGTGCGGCGCAAACCGTATTCGGTCGTCCTGCTGGACGAGATCGAGAAGGCGCACCACGATGTTTTCAATGTCCTGCTGCAGATTCTCGAGGATGGTCGGTTGACCGACTCGCATGGCCGCACGGTGAATTTCAAGAACACGATCATCATCATGACGAGCAATATTGGATCGACCCATCTGCTGGACGGGATCGATGCCGGTGGGCATATCAGCGAGGATGCGCGGGAGGACGTTATGAAGGCGTTGCGGGCGCACTTCCGTCCGGAATTCCTCAACAGGATTGACGAGACCGTGCTGTTCAAACCCTTGTCTTTGGAAGAAATAACGGGCGTTATCGAACTGTTGATCCAGGACCTCCGCCGCCGGTTGGCGACGCAGGGACTCCAACTGGAGGTATCCGCAGATGCGGAACGATACATTGCAAAGGAGGGCTACGATCCCGTTTACGGAGCCCGCCCCTTGAAACGGTTCATCCAGCAGCATTTGGAAACCCCGATTTCCCGCAAGATTATAGGCGGTACGCTGGCCGAAGGTGCCACGTTGGCCGTGGATTTGGATGGAGAATTGATCCTGCGTTCGATGGAGAAAAAATAGTAAAAAATACTAATGGAATATTGACACCACTCTCATTATCCATACTATGGATTAGTTCTATATTCAGCGTTTCACCAAGGATATAGGACGAGGGAGGGGTCGGGTCATGTTGAGAATCGTTAGAATTTTCGCCATCATCGTATTTGCCTTGTTGCTGGGTTTTTCTGCCAATGCGCTGGGTAAAATGTATCAATCTGGAACGCTGCTCGAGCGGTACAACAGCGAACGCAAATCAAGCGTAACTCTGGCTACGCTCTCCGTGCTAGCCCTGGTTTCGCTTGGCGCCTTCGAAATGCGGAAGATGGGCAAGGTTTCGGAAAAACACCGCTATGGGGAACGGCGTTACACCAAGGATCAAGGCCCGGCCGAAAACGTGAACCCATCCAGTATCTACGCGTCGCGTACAACCGTGGACGAGTGGAAGGGTAAAAGAATCTCAAGTTCCCGTTCCAGCCGCCGGAGGAGCGAGCCGGTACGGTATCTGCCGGAAGTCTGGATGGCCATCCTGCGCTTTTTCTGTCTTATCCTGCCGCTGGCCTATACGGCCCTGTTTGCCATGCTCTACATGCGGGGTTTTGGGAAATCCATTGGTCCGTGGGCCTTTTCGGGCATCTGTTCCGCGTTCCTGACGTTGAACATCGTTGTTGCCATCGGGGTATTCCTGAAAAAAACATGGGGCTTGTCGCTTGGCTATCTGCTGGCCATCCTGAATCTGGTTATATTCCCGGTTGGCACAGCGCTGGGCCTTATACTGCTGATTTTGCTGGTGGGGGCGTCATCCCTTTTTTCCGCGCCATCGCGGTCCCGCGGTCAAATGCGTAGTTTTGTTTAGCCACAGGCATCTTCAAACTGGTCGAGGATGGCTTGCGACGGCGGTTTGTCCAGTAGGCTAAACAGCACGATGCAACCCACGGACACGGCGAATCCGGGCACGATTTCATAGAGATCGAAGAGTCCGCCTCCCAAGCGCTTCCAGATCAAAACCGTCAGTCCGCCGCCGACGATCCCTGCAATCGCGCCGCTCCGGGTCATGCGCTTCCAGTAGAGCGACATAATGATCAACGGTCCAAACGTGGCTCCGAAGCCGGCCCAGGCATAGGCCACCAACTCAAGTACGCTGCTGTCGGGTTTTAATGCGATGATGCATGCCGTCAAGGCAACGCCGATCACCGTTGAACGGCTCACCCAAACCAGTTCCCGGTCCGAAGCCTGTGGCCGGATGATCACCCGGTAGAGATCCTCCGTAAGCGCGGAGGACGTGACGAGCAACTGCGAATCCGCCGTGCTCATGATGGCGGCCAGTACGGCGGCCAGCAATACCCCGCCGACCAGCGGATGGGCCAGGCGGCTGACGAGCTCCATGAAGATTTTTTCCGCGTCGGTTTCTTCGAGCAGCTCGGGCAGGTATGCGCGCCCGGCCAAGCCGACAATGACGGCGCACGTCAGGCTGACCAACACCCACCCCATGGCAATCCGGCGGGCCGGCGTAAGGTCGTCCGCCGAACGGATGGCCATGAAGCGGGTCAGGATGTGCGGCTGGCCGAAGTAACCCAGTCCCCAGGCCATCAGCGAAACGATGGCTGTCCATTGCAGGGGATCACCCGCCGCAGTGGTGTCGAGAGCCAGGTAGCCGGTGTCGATGGCTTCCATTTTGGCGAGCGAAGCCTCCAGTCCGCCGGTGGCGCGCAACGTCAGTATCGGGACCGCGATGATGGCGAAGAACATGATGAGACCCTGGAAAAAATCGGTCCAGCTGACGGCCATGAATCCCCCGAGGGCCGTGTAGGAGATGATCACGAATACGCCGATGATCAGCGCGCTGCGGTAGGGCAGGCCGAAGACCGATTCGAACAGCTTGGCGCCGGCCACGAAGCCGGAGGCGGTGTAGATCAGGAAAAAGATGAGAATGAATACGGCGGACAGCACGCGCAACAACCGGTTGTGGTCGTTGAAGCGGTTGGCGAAGTAGTCGGGCAGGGTGATGGCGTTGCCGGCAATCTCCGTGTAGCGCCGCAACCGGCGGGCCACGAAGCGCCAGTTGAGCCAGGTCCCCAGCGCCAATCCCATGGCGATCCATGCCGACTCCATGCCCGACAGGTAGGCATAGCCCGGCAGGCCCAACAACAGCCACCCGCTCATGTCCGATGCCTGGGCGCTCATGGAAACCACCCACTTGTTCAGTTGGCGGTCGCCGATCAGGTAGTCGGAGAGCGACTCGTTGCGTTTGTAGAAGTGGGAGCCGATGGCCAGCATGAAGACCAGATAGGCCGCGAAGGTGATGATGACGCCGATGTTTTCCATGACTGTTCAGTGCGTGTTGCGTATTCGTGTTGATTTAGCGGGTGGAACTATCATACGAATGGTCGGTAATACGCAACAGGTAATCTTCAATACGAAATACGGAGTCATTTATGAATAAGCAGACCAAACAGTTTCTGGCCGATATGATCAACAGCATCAGTCCGTCTGGCTATGAGGAACCGGCCGCCAAGGTGTGGAAGGCCGAAGCCGAAACGTTCGCCGCGAAGGTTTGGACCGATACCCACGGCAATTCGCACGCCATCGTGAATCCCGGCGGATCTCCGCGGGTGATGTTCGCCGGGCACTACGACGAAATCGGTTTCCAGATTTCATACATCGACGACAAGGGCTTCCTGTGGATCCAGCCGCTGGGCGGATGGGACCCGCAAATTGCCCAGGGACAGCGGGTCCAGATCATGACCAAGAAGGGGATTGTGCGCGGGGTCGTTGGCAAGATGGCTATCCACATGCAGACGCCGGAGCAGCGCAAACAGGTGACCGAGGTGAAGGATATCTGGATCGATATCGGCGCCAAGGACAAGAAGGATGCGGAAAAGATGGTCGAGATCGGCGATCCGCTGGTGGTGGCCTACGGCTTCGAGGAAATGGCCAACGGACTGGCGATCGGTCGCGCATTCGACAACCGCTCCGGCGCATTCGTCGTGTTGGAAGCCGCCCGCCAACTCTCGAACCTCAATCCAAAGGCGGAGATCCATGCGGTCGCCACGGTGCAGGAGGAAATTGGCCTGCGCGGAGCCACGACGGCCGCCTTCGGGATCGACCCCGACATCGGCATTGCGGTGGATGTCACTTTCGCCACCGACCATCCAAACATGGGCGAGGCCATGAAGCGGGAAAACCTGATCGAACTAGGCAAAGGTCCTGTGCTGACGCGCGGCCCCAATATCAACCACAAGCTTTTCGACCTGCTGGTCAAGACGGCCAAGGCGGAAAAGATTCCGTACCAGGTCAATGCCGAGCCCCGCGGCACCGGGACCGATGCCAACGCTTTGCAGTTGAGTCGCGCGGGTGTGGCGGCCGGACTGGTCAGCATTCCATTGCGCTACATGCATAGCCCTTGCGAAACGATCAGTCTCAATGATCTGGAGCAATGCGCCAAGCTGTTGGCGAAAACGGTCGAGAAGATTACCCCGAAAACCAACTTCGTGCCGTTTTAATCGTGAAAAGTGACGGTCGAGGCTTGATTCGTGATTAATGATAGACGGAGTTTTCGGACCCATCTCACGCCTCACGCCTCCGTTATTGCCGCCAGATGGCAAAGCTGCTGATGGCGCCGGAAAAGCCGTGGGACTCGATTCCGGGAAAATTCTTCAGGATCGGTGGGAGCGTTGGTTGGGCACCGATGCGGATGGGCATGTAGTCACCGTTTAGCGGGGCATCGAGCGCGACGGTGGATACCCGGTTGCGGTTGATGATCAGTTGCGCGCTGTCGCTTTTGATCCGCAGCTCGATCGAGGTCATCTGCTTGCGGCAATCGGTCTGGAGCATTTCGGGATCCTCCCGCAGCATCATGGCGCAATTCCCGGTGCGGACCACGGCGTGCGGCACCCCGTCCTTGAGATAGATGGCGTAGCCATGTTCCGCGTCCCCCTGCGTAACAACCAGTCCGTCGCCGCCGTCGATGTGGGCTCCCAGCTGGACGGAAACAACCCATTCGTTGCCGTCTGGCTGGATCAGGGAGCTGTGGGGAATGTCGAGTCCCGTATCGGGTGTGAAGACCAGCATGGGTTCGTTGAGCAGGGGTTCAATGGCCAGTGTTCCCTGCGGGACATAAAGGGGATAGAACCCCTTGTTCGGGATCAATCCCTCCTGGGCATCCTGGAAATCGAGATTAAGCATTACCCCCTTCGGATAAATGGCTGCTGGCGTGGCGGTTCCCGTTACGGCGGACAAACCATAGAGCAGCGCTGCACCGATCATTCCTGAAATGGGTTTTTTCATGATGGAAAAATAGCAACGCACGCGCGGCTTGTGAACAAGAAAGGGGCGTCGTGTATCCTGAACTGAAATTGGTCTTCCTTTTTCAAGGCGGTATGCTCATATTTCCAGCTCACGTTTTGAAAGGTTATGCTATGAAAGTTGGTGTGTTGGGATTGGGTTATGTGGGTTTGCCGCTCTGCCGGGAATTTGTACGGGGTGGTGCCGATGTGATGGGGTTCGACGTGGACCCGTCAAAGATCGAAGCCATTGCCGCCGGTAAAACCTACATTGAGCACATTCCCGATTCGACCATTTCCGAGATGGTTCAATCCGGTCGGTTTTCGGCCACGACCGACCTCTCCCGCCTGTCCGAGCCCGATGCGATCCTGATCGCCGTTCCGACCCCGCTGAACAAAATGCGGGAGCCGGACTTGAGCTATGTCGAGAAGTCCTGCGAAGCCATCGCCCAGCGGTTGCGCAAGGGCCAACTGGTGGTGCTCGAATCGACGACCTATCCTGGGACAACACGCGAGGTGATGTTGCCGATCCTGGAAAAGGGAAGTGGCCTGAAGGTTGGAGAAGACTTCATGTTGGCGTATTCGCCGGAACGCGAGGATCCTGGCCGCAAGGATTTTTCCACCAAGACGATTCCCAAGGTTGTGGGCGGGATTGATCAAGCATCGTTGGAGCGGGCGATAGAGGTTTACCGTGTCGCTATTGACACCGTCGTGCCGGTCAGCTGCTGCGATGCGGCGGAAGCTTGCAAGATCCTGGAAAACACGTATCGAAGTGTGAACATTGCCTTGGTCAACGAATTGAAGATGCTGTTCGACCGCATGGGTATCGACGTATGGGAAGTGATCGATGCAGCCAAGACCAAGCCGTTCGGTTTTACACCTTTCTATCCCGGGCCCGGACTCGGCGGGCACTGCATTCCAATCGATCCATTTTATCTCACCTGGAAGGCCCGCGAATTCGAGCAACCAACCCGCTTCATCGAACTGGCCGGCGAGATCAATACCGCCATGCCGGAATGGGTGGTCAGCAAGGTCATGCATGCCTTGAACGACCATGGCAAGGCGCTGAATGGCTCCAAGGTGCTGCTGTTGGGCATGGCCTACAAGCCTGATGTCGATGATGACCGTGAATCGCCCAGCTATAAGCTGATGGATCTTCTGACCAATCGGGGCGCGGAAGTGGATTACCACGATCCGCATGTGCCGGAGATCGGGCACAAACGCGAATATCCCCAGTATATCGGGAAGAAGAGTGTGGAACTCACGTCGGAGCGCATCGGACAATATGACTGTGTATTGGTCTCCACTAACCATAAAGCCGTCGATTATAGTCTGATCTGCTCAAATGCTTCACTTATCGTTGATACCCGAAACTGCTGCGGCAGCATCGCAGTAAGAGCTTAATTCCTTGTCTATTCTGTGATATTTGAATTTTTTATGTATGTCTCTCAATTGAAACCCAATAATAGCATAATTTTAATGTTTCGATGAAATACCTAGTTACAGGAGGTGCCGGCTTTATCGGCTCGCATATTGTCGATGCCCTGGTAACGGAAGGGCACGATGTGGTAGTGCTCGATAACTTATCGAGTGGACATACTGAAAACCTGAGTCAGGTGTGGGACAAGATTACATTTGTTGAAGGGGATGTCCGAGATTCGGAAACGTGCCTGAAGGTCTGCGCTGGATGTGACGGTGTCTTCCATGAGGCAGCATTGGTGTCGGTGGCCGATTCCGTTGAGCGACCGCTTGATAACCACGAAATCAATATCACAGGCACTCTTAATTTGCTGGAAGCCGTGCGCCAGAGCGGTGTGAGACGGGTGGTATTTGCCAGTTCGGCGGCTGTTTATGGGGATAATCCAAAACTGCCGAAGCGAGAAGATATGCAGCCCGAACCCCAAAGCCCATATGCTGTTGCAAAGATATGTGACGAATACTATCTGAAAACCTATGCCGCACTTTATGGACTGGAATGCGTAGCTCTTCGTTATTTTAATGTCTACGGCCTGCGGCAGGACCCATCATCACCTTACTCCGGTGTTATTTCCATCTTTGTGGACAGGGTGCTGAAAAGGTTGCCTGTCACTATTCATGGCACTGGGGAGCAAACGCGCGATTTTATAAGTGTGAAAGATGTTGTTTCGGCCAACCTGTTGGCGATGATGACAGAACGCGTCGGAATGAGTGGGGTCCCGTTGAGCAAAACCGACTCCGAGAAGGGAGGTGCTCTGAATCCTGAATTATGCCCAGGCCGTTTCATGGTTTACAATGTGGCGACGGGCAATCAGAACTCCCTTCTCCAGTTGCTCGAAATCCTCGAGAATATTTCGGAGAATAGTGTTCCCCGCAACTTTTCCGAGGTACGGGCAGGGGATATCCAGCATTCGTTCGCTGATATTACCAAAGCCCGCGTTCAGCTTGGTTTTAATCCATCACGCGATTTTTTTACAGGACTCAAAGAGCTTGCCGGTGGACATTAGAAATCTTTCTGGTTCTGGCAGGACAGTGTACGTCGCAATTTTTCGACCCCTGACAAAAATCACCATAAGTTAACTTGATGCGGCTAGTTCCCATCGAATAGGAGTCTCTTGATTTCGGGGTGGTCTTGAAGGCCCAAACATTTGAGATGGTCGAGTGCTTCAAACGAGTTGTCGCTTGAATGAATAATGCGTTTCGCCTTCTCTCCGGAATCAACCAGATCATGCCGCAGTTCATCCTTGAGACGTATCCGTTCGTTGTCTACCCGTGGGTGCTTACGTTTGGTTCTGGAAGATGGGGGGTGCGGGGCGGAATCCCAGCAGACGAACCAGTATACCGGTTCGGCAATTCCTGATGGGGCACTGTGATCCGTCCAATTTCCTCCCCGGACGCCACGGATAATCTGATCGCGATTGCTGTCATCGACCGGACCCTCGGCAATGATCTTAAAATGCTCCAGCAGCCTCTTCCGCACGATTGGAGCGATCACTGCTCCTTTTCCAAAATCACGGATAAAAAATGTGGCCAATCCTGCCTTGATGCGTGTGTGGTAAAAGTAGCGGTGCTTCAGAAATGGATTCTTATCGCTGTAGAATCCGATGAGGTCAAGGCTCGGCATGGCGTCAGCATGATGCAGGGTTTTCTCGAGATCATCGAATGTGGCGGGTGCCGTCATGCCGGCACTATCGGCCAAGCGTTTCAGTTCATGGTAGTAGCTGGGTTTTGAGAATGTCGTTTCGGATATCGAGGTGCTGTTTTCCGGTGTCTTTTCCGATTTGTTGTGAAACAAAAGATGGTAGCAGTATGACAGGTATTGCCAATAGGGAGTCGTTGTTCGCACACCCTTTTCCGTTGCAAAGGAAGATTCGAGCATCCCCCTTGCCAGATGCAACGTGAAATAAGGCACACTTTTATAGCTATGCCCTTCCTGTCCCAGATCCGTATAAACATCAACGGGGTAGGTGCCGATTTTGGCTTCAAACTTTTCCTTTATTTTGTGCAAATCATTCTGAGATATAAGGATGTCAATATCACCCTTGTGCTCTCCCTGTTCAATTTGTTCCCTTGACCTGAGAACTACATAGTTAAGACCTGAAAGTCGTTGCAGGATTTCCAGCGGGGAGCAACCTGCCGGACCATACAGTCTGCTTCGGTCAGACAATCGAACCCGTGTTCCGAGAACCATGTATCGCTTTGGCCGACCATTGACTAAAATGCTGGTCATACCTTCGTTTGAAATGATTCCTCTGCGACCGTAACGCGCCAGCGCCAGGATGGCGGCAATCAAAGCGATGCCGCGTGACGGAAGGAGTACATGGCTCCAGCCGGCAAACTGGCGTTTTTGAAGAAGAGCGAAAGAGGATCGGCCGTGTAGAATTCCTACATTACAATTGTTTTTTCTTACGTCGGGAATACGGGTGTACCGTTTTGTTACGCATGCTGCGGTTCTTTCGGGATTTGTATTTGCCTTGGGGTCAAGCATCAGGACATCGCGCGCTCCCTGTTCGCGCAGATGTTCTGGAGAAATTTTTCCGGCGGAAAGGGATACGAGGACTAGCCGGTCCTGTATGAGTTGTTTGAATTCCATTTTCATTACTTCCATTTAATTGCTTCGATCCCGATGGGTATTATGGATTTGTAAGTTCTTCAGGGAGTAGGCTGAAGCCGGGCAGGGCATCATTACGCGACTCCGGTTCTACGGTTAATACGCTAGTCTGCGGATAACTTTGCTTTAATAAATCAAGGAATGCCACCCATTCTTTATAAGAGGCGTTTAGCATTTTTTTATCATTGTACAGATCAACTATGGTTGCACGGGGCTTTCTTGTGATCGTCGAAATGAGCCGCCTCATGGGATAGCGGAACAGTCGTGCCCACAACAAACTGCCTCTGGATTTACTTTTTTTGCGAAGTTGTTTCCGGTTTGCATATTGGGACCGTACCGCCTCGAAACTCGGTTTTATGAAAACAACCTGCACATGATCAGCCTGCTCTAGGAGCTTCATGCCAGGATCTTTTGAGTAATCGCTGAAGCCGCGGCAAAAGATAAAGGCCGTATCATAGTGGGCCACAATGCCATCGGATTGGAACAGGGTATCGAGCATTGCCTGCAAGGAAAGATCCCCCTTCATGACATTGTTTAATTCGATAATTGGCCAGTCGGGTGAATAATGCTGGATCCGGGACAGTATTGATTCGGATAGTGTCCGGTTCACAAGCTGTTGAATGAAGGTGCTTTTCCCGCAACCGGAGGGACCTGCGATCAGAAGCAGTCGATTTGTATGGTGGCTATCCTTAATCATTTGTCAGTTCACAATGACAAAGTTAATATCATTCACATGGCTCCCGAAGGAAAGACATATATACGCTGTTTCCTGAAAATGCATTATTGGATGATCCATGGTTTAATCTTTTCTGCCAGTTCCGCGATCGGATCTTGTTCCGGCGGATGGAAATGGGTGTCCATGTCGGATTGGATGTCGAGGCGCTCCAATGCGTCTGTTTTAACGGGTTTGATGTGGCCTGCGTTGATGTGCTGGTTCAGGAAGTTTTTATAAAAGGACTGCTTGCCGGGTCGAGGAGGAACCATGACATAAGTCGGCTTTCCGGCAGCAAGAGATTCCGTGATCATAGAACCGCTTTCGGCGGTGCAAAAGACGAGTTCGGCCGCGCCAAGGAACCTCATAATGACTTTTTCCGGCTTTTGGTTAAAATACACTGCATAGCCCACCGAAGGATTGTCGCTGAAAACCTGCCTGAGCGTATGTTCCAATTCGATTCCCGTCCTGCGCGACGTGGTTAGTAGAAGTTGGGCGTTGTGCTTCGCTGCTAGCGTGATCAAACCGTTTGCCATCGCTTTCATTGTGGCGTTGTCGAACTGGTATCCAGCGCCATCGCCCCCGATAAGGACGGCCCATAAAGGGTTGGTTCCAAATTTTTTCTCCAGCTTGAACTCCACTCCTTTTTGGATGATTTCTTGCCGGTCGATGGGTGCCGGGGCCAGCTTTACGGTAATTGCATTGTCCAGCTGAGACATGTCCTTGGTTGATATCAATAACGTGAACAATGAAGGATTCAGGCCTCTTAAGGAGCTGCAATAGATGTTTTTAACGCCAGCGACCTTCGCAATCCATGAATTTAAAAAGGACGTATCGCCCCCTGATGAAACAACCCACTCTGAATTTCCGGCCGCCTCGATAATGGAGCGGAGTTTTTTACCATACGCCAGTCTGAACAGCAGGGAGTAGGAGGAAGGGGGCAGGGGGGCGGTTGCATTGTGCAGGGCATTCAGGGCCATTTTCAGAAGAGGACGCATAAACTTGAGCCGCAGTTTAACTGGGAGGACGACATGCTGAACATCCACCACTTTTTCGATGCTTTTCAATACACCGAGGCTTCCCGTCACATGGCCCGGTTTTTCGTCGGATAAGATCAGTATGTTTGTTGACGGCCTCATTTCGTATCCTCGTTGTAGAGGTCGAAAAGCTTGGCAGCAATGCACTCGTGTCCCATCTCGTTGATGTGAGTCGGATCGATATAGAATTCGTCTTTTTTTGCATCGAAGTCATTGTAGATTTCAAGGATCGAGCATCGCTCGTCGGAGAGGGCAACCTGCTTCATCAATGCATTATATTTCTGAATGGCTGGATTCCTGGATTCGTCAAGATTAGGGACGGTTTCAATCAATATGATCTTCGTATCGGGACGGCACATCTGGATGATTTCGCGCAGGCTCGCTGTAAACTTTTCCGGGGGGACGACGGGGAGGGTACCCAGTCGGTCATTCAGGCCAAGGTTCCGGCACGTCTTTTTGTACTTCTTGACCATCTTCCGCGCCATTTTTCTAAACGGATTGTCGGGATAATACAGGACATAGGGAGAGAATCGGAAGCTTTTCCATGAATCGACAAGACCGTATTGAATAGTAAGAATGTTTGTGTCGGAGTCGTAGAAGTCGCGGAAAAAGTATTTTGCTTCACGGATGGTCGACATCGTGAACCCGCAGTTGCACGAATCGGCGGCGAGCAGTTTTGCAAATTTCTCGGGATATGCGTTTCCTTCGCAGTTTTGCACGCCGAGGGTGTTGCAGTCTCCAAGGCTAAGTATTTTCATTTGGACTCCATAATCGATGAATATAGTTCCGAATAGGACCGCCCCGTTGTGTGCAGGTTAAGTGCATTCTTGTTTGCGTCCTGAACGCTTCGGAAATCACTTCGGTATTGCTGGAAGTTGCTGGCAATCATATCAATTTTTTCGGCTAAACAAGTCTGATTCACAAGAAACGGCTCTGGAAGTATGTCTACAGCTGATCCGACAGGAGTGCTGATCAATACCTTTGCGTAGAACATCGCTTCGCAGAGGACGAGGGAAAATCCTTCGGTATGGGAAGAAATAACCACAAGATCCGAAGATGCCATGCGTTCGGGTATATCGTCCACATAGCCGGGCAATTTTATTTTATCGGTCAAACCGCGTTTTAAGATGAGGTTTTCCAGTTGTTCCCGCTGGGGGCCGTCGCCAACGATATCAAGTCGAAAGTCGGACTCAAGCCGGGCGGCCTGATCGATCAAGAGGTCAAATCCCTTGATCGGGTCAAGTCGTCCGATTGCCAGAATCTTGAAAGGTGTGTTTCGGTCGTCTCCGGGAGTGACTTCTTTGGGGATGACGCCATTTGGGATCACTATGGAACCCTGCTGAATCTGTTCTGCAGCGGATTTCGAGACTGCCGTCACGTAGGGGATTTTCTCGAAAATCGATCCTTTTCGCGAGTTGTGCTTTGTTGCGACCTGTCTTATCGGCATGAAATGACTCAGAAAATGAATGATGCGGGATGCTTTTGCGCTATGGGTATGAACAATGTCGAACGAGTGGGCGTTCAAAACTCGATAAAGCCTCCAATACAGGCGTGGGTTGTAACGACTGCCTTTGGGTATGGTCACATGCCGAACCGAGGGGGATAACCTATCCCCGATGGCTGAATCATTCAGGGTTATGGCCGTGATCTCATGCTCTTCGGACAGGATGTTGCAGAGATCTGTAAAGACATACTCTGCTCCACCCCACCCAGAGGATGCGATAAATTGTGCAATCTTCATCTCAGTTTCTCGTAAAGGGTGATCGTTTTTTCGACCATGTTCCTGAGTGAAAAATTCATCAGCACATAATCTCTCAGTACCATTTTCGGAATGGTATTGATCTTCAGGATTGAAGAGGAAAGTTCAGATGCGTCTCCCGGTTTGAAAAGCAGGCCGTTTTTCCCTTCAATAATAATGTCAAGAGCACCTCCATGGCGTGTGGCAATTACCGGCGTATTCATGGCCATGGCTTCGATCAGGGTGCGGCCGAAGCTCTCCGGTTTTTTTGAACAGGATACCAGGACGTCGGAGAGCGCATAGATTTCCGGCATGTAACTGTGGCTTCCGGCAAACATAATGCGATCCTCGATGCCGAGTTTCTTGACGAGGTTCTGTAGTCGCTCGAAATATTCCTGCTTGTCGTGCCGTACGCCACCGACGATCAGTCCAAGGATGTTGGGAATGTCTTTTGCGCAGTCGGCAATGGCGCAGATCAGCGTTTCATAATCCTTCAGTTCGGTAATGCGACCGACGGCGGTGACCACATATTTGCCGGCTAGACCGTATTCCTTCCGGAAGGATGCCATCCATTCCCGGTCAACGTTGGACGGGTCGAACTCCTGCGGATCGATGCCGCGATGGACCACGGTAATTTTTTCCGCAGGGGTACCATAATGGGCTTCGATAAATTCCTTCAGTGGATTGCTTACGCAGATCACGGCATCGCCTCGCGTCATGATTTCGCTGTATTTTCCCACGCTGTTGAATCCATGAACAGTGGTGACGAAGGGGATGCGCAGCCTTTTGTTGGCAAACCAGGTGAGCCAGGCCGGTACGCGGCTACGGGCGTGCAGAATGTCGGGCTGAAGCTGGGAGATGATGGTTTGCAGTTTGCGGACTCTGGGGAAAAAGGTGAGGGGATTTTTGGAACACACATCCATCGAAATGTGCCGTCCGCCGTCTCTTTCAAGCTGAGCGGCTAGTTTTCCTCCGGCAGAGATGATCGTCGATTCGTGCCCGCGGCGAACCAGCTCGCGGCTGAATTCGATGGTTCCGCGCTCCACTCCGCCTTGGTTCAGCTCCGGTAATAGTTGGACAATATGCATAGAACCGGAGTTTTAAGCGGTGGATGGCCGGTGGCAAGTGGCAAATGATTCAGATTGCGAATCGGGGCCGCTTTATGGAGTATGTCCCCTTATGAAAAGTGAAAAAAACACCTCTTCCGAGACCAGCGCAATCTTTCGGCGCCTGCTACCTTTTGTAACGCCGTATCGCATGCGGTTGATAGTAGGAATCATTTGCGGCATTCTGTATGGAACGGCCACATTCTCGCTGCTGATTGCGCTCGGGTGGGCATTGGGGGCAATCTCGGGCGACGATATTCGGGGTGGAATTGATCTGGGGGCGGTTTCGGCAATGGATCAGGCGGAGGGAAATGCCGGGGATATCGGTCTTCGACGGCTGATTTTTACGGTATCGCTGCTTCCGCTGATCACCGTTTTCCAAGGGGTGGTTTTCTTTGGTGGAAAGTATCTCGTGGAATGGGTCGGAAACCGCGTCATCATGGACCTGCGCAACAAGTTGTTTTCCCATATCCATGCGTTGCCGATGCAGTTTTTTGGTAAAAGCCGGTCCGGCGACCTGATCTCTCGCATTACCAGTGATACGGGAATGATGACCCAGTTGGTTTCCAATGTGGTCGGGGATATTATCCGCGAGCCGTTTACCCTGATCGGTTGCATTGCCGCGATGATCTACAAGGATTGGCGCTTGTCGGTGATTGCGCTGGTGGTGTTCCCTGTCTGTATTCTTCCGATTGCCCTGTTGGGCAGGAAGGTGCGAAAGGCCTCCAAGAAAGGGCAGGAGGGAACGGGCGACATGTTGTCCGTCGTTCAGGAATCCATTGGCGGCGCGCTGGTGGTGAAGGCCTTTCAGATGGAAGAGGATGAGTATTCGCGCTTCAATGTATTCAACACCAAGGTCTTCAAAATGCTGATGCGCCAGTCACGCGCCCGTTCGCTGAACGAGCCGATCATGTATTTTCTTTCGGCCATCGGCCTGTCTTCCGTCGTGGTCTACGCCTATCTCAACAATATCACCATTCCAACGCTTCTGACGTTTGGGGCGGCGATGATCTCCATGTACAAGCCGGCCAAAAATCTTAGTCAGATTTATATGCGCATCCAGCGCGCACTTCCGGGCGCGGAGCGGGTGTTTGAGATTCTGGATGAGCAGAACACGATTGTCGACGCGGCCGATGCGATGCCCTTTACGGGGGTGGTGGAAACCTTGGCTTTTCGGGATGTTTCCTTTGCCTATGATGAAAAGAAGATCCTGGATGACATCAACCTGCAGGCGAAGGCCGGGCAGTGTGTGGCATTTGTCGGTAGCTCCGGCGCTGGCAAGACAACGCTGGTCAATCTGATCCCTCGATTTTTCGATGTAACCGGTGGCCGGCTGGAAATCAATGGCCGCGATGTCCGCAAGTTTACGCTCCATTCGCTTCGTTCCCAGATTGGTGTGGTGACGCAGCAGACGGTTTTGTTTAACCGCAGTGTGGCGGAAAATATTGCCTACGGCAGTCCCCATGCTACCCGCGAGCAGGTGGAGCATGCCGCCCGCCGCGCCAATGCCCACAAGTTTATCATGGAGCTGGAAAACGGCTACGACACCGTCATCGGAGAACGCGGCTCGCTGCTTTCCGGCGGTATGGCCCAGCGCGTGGCCATTGCCCGCGCACTGCTCAAGAACCCGCCGATCCTGATTCTCGACGAAGCCACCAGTGCGCTCGATACCGAGTCGGAGCGGCTGGTGCAGGGCGCGCTAGACGAGCTGATGAAGGACCGCACGGTCTTTGTAATCGCCCACCGCTTATCCACCATCGCCCATGCCGACATGATCGTAGTGCTTGATCAGGGCAGGATCATTGAACAGGGCTCGCATGACGAATTACTCGCCAAGGGTGGGAAATACAAGTATCTCTACGACATCCAGTTCGCGAATACCGATGAAGTTTAGAGCGCGCTTCCGCTCAGCGCTTTTTTCAGCAAGGGACCGAGATCGATTTTTGCGTCGGCATTGCCCAATACGCCTTCAAAGACATGCACTGCACCTCGCTGCTCCAGCCCGTTGATGAGTTCCTCGAACTTGTTGGGGGATTTGAGTTGGCGGTTCATGAGTACATCGACCTTGGCGGTGCCGAAGCTGGCGCATTCGCTGATCATGGATGCTGAGTCGGAGGTGACGACTAGGCGGTCGCACAATTGGATAAAGGCGGGAATGGGGTTGTAGGGGTCGCGCGAGTTGATGAGTGCGTAGTCGAACGGATACGCATCGATGATGTCTTCGATGTTCCTGGGTGTGCGGCGCGAAGTGGTAATCCAGCGTTCCATGCCTTCGGTTTGCCGGAAAATTTCCTGCAGTTGGCTGTCCAGCTTGGCCGGATCGATGTCGGAGACCGCGTTGGGGCCGCCGATAATGAGGCCGACGGCCGGCTTTTGCGGGGCGTGCATGATTTTGAATGCGGCGGCCTTTTCGGCGAAGAAGGCGGGGTCGGCGGCGCACAGGTTGAGTGGCAGTTCGGTGATGTTGTCTTGCTGGGGGGGATGGTCGTAGGCCGGGCAGAGAATGCGGGTAAAGTCGAGTCGATAGCCTTTGGGGTAGAGGATGGCGACGTTGCGCCGGTTGAATTTCCGGGCCAGGAGCTTGTTGGCATAGTAGGTGGTGGAGCCGGTGGAGATGATGAGGTCGACACTTGAAGCCTGAAAGCTGAAACTTGGGTCCGCGAAGAGACTTTCGGAGTAAACCCCGATGCGGTCGAGGAGGTAGGAGAGGGATTTCGCGGCTCGGTTCCTGTAGGCGATTTCCAGGATTTCATAGTCGAGCCCGAGGTGCTTGCACAGGGCGATGGACTGGTTGAAATGGCCGGGTTTTCCGTCGCTGACAATCAATGCCTGTTTCATGAGAGCCTCTTTATTTTTTCCATCGGTCGTGGACCCAGAACCATTGGTCGGGGTAGGCGCGGATGGCGTCTTCGACAATCGACTGGTGGATGCGGGTGAGTTCCGCTACCTGTTCTTCGAAGGGCTTTCCGTTGTCCTGCCATTGGACCGGCTCGCCGACGATCAGCCGGTATTTGCGGTGGCCGGACTTGACCATGAACAGGGCCATGGTGGTGGCGCCGAAACGCAGTTGAAGCAGGGCGGGCGTTGCGGTGGTGCCGGTTTCCCTGCCGAAGAAAGGGACGGATATGCCTGCACGGAGGTTGAGGCGCTGGTCGATCAGCAGGCCGGCGGGCTCGTGGTTGCGGAAGGCGCGACGGATGTTCATGATGGCGTTTTTCTTGTAGAAGATGTTAACGCCGAAGCGCTCGCGCAACGGGCGGACAATTCTTTGCTCGATCAGCTCGTTGTTGCCTTTGCGGGAAATGACGTGGATCTGTTTTTTCAGGCGGAGGGAGGCGTATTGCGGCACAAGCTCCCAGTTGCCGAGGTGCGCGGAAAAGATCAGCAGGCCCTTTTCGGAGTTTTCAACCGCCGTTTCGAAGGTTTTCCAGTTGTCGGCTTCCACCATAGCGAGGATTTGTTCGTTGGTGATGCGGTCGCACATGATGAGGGTGTTGAGTGCCAGGGATTCGGTCAGGTTGACAAAATGGCGGCGTACGATGGCCCGGCGTTCGGCGAGGGGTTTTTCCGGGAAGGCGATTTCCGTGTTTCGCAGGGCAAGGTTGCGACGCTTCGCGAGCAGGGCGTGGCAGAGGTGGCCCAAGCCGCGGAACATGCCGTAGACCCAGGATTCGGGCAGGATGCGGCATAGGCCGAGCAGGCCGGTGACGGCTCCGTATTCGATGGTTTCGCGTATCTTCATTTCGATCTTCAATGGGTCGGCGAACAGTTAAGCCGGAATTTTCCGAAGACTGCAACTGGATTGCCTCTTAACTTGAGCTTGCCGGATTTCCTCCATACAGTATGCGTTTCTATCGGGGGATACCACTTGGTCAAGCTGAGCAAATATCTGATTAAGGATTTTCTGACGACGTTCTTCGTGGCGATGCTGCTGGTGACGTTTGCGTTCAGCGTCGGTGCCATATACAAGGCAATCGATATCATGGCCCGGGGACTTCCGGTCAGTACGGTTGGGCGATTCTTTATCTACAACCTACCGTATTCGGTGGCGTACACGATTCCGATCAGCGCGTTGTTTTCCACGCTGTTGCTGTTTGGCCGCCTGTCGTCGGACAGTGAAGTCAGCGCGATGAGGAGCGGCGGGCTTAGCCTGTGGCAGATCGCGTCGCCGGTCCTGCTGGTTTCCTTCATGCTGATGGGCGTCTGCATGTACAACAACTTCGTGGTCTATCCGAAAACCACCTATGCCAACCGTCAGCTGATCAAGTCCATGGGGGTCGAGGATCCGATCAAGCTGCTGGAGGAGGGGCGCTTCATTCGCGATTTTCCCGGCTACATGATCTATGTTGGCAAGAAGAACCGCAACCGGGTTCGCGACCTGATCGTATATGAGGTCGACAAGAATACGGGCAAGGTCACGGGAACGATCCGCGCGGACAGCGGCATCCTGACGGCCAACAACGAAGAGGCGCTGCTCAAGATCGATCTGTTCGATGTCCGCATCGAGATTCCCGATCCGAAGAGTCCGGACGATGCCTCGAAAACCCGCTACCTCAGCGCCCAGAAATATCCGATCCGACTGGATTTTAATGAGCTGACGGGCAAGAAGAAGATTGCCAAGAAGCGCAAAAACATGACGCTTCCGGAAATAGTCTGGCGCATACGCCATCCGGAGAAGGAGTATCCCATGCTGGACCAGGGAGACCGCGAGCGCCAGCATGCGCAGGATCTGATCGAGCTGAACCAGCGCATCTGCCTGTCGATCGCCCCGTTCATGTTTGTCCTGATCGCCGTGCCGCTGGGGATCAAGTCGCACCGCCGCGAATCCTCGACCGGCATGTTGCTGAGCCTTGGCGTGGTTTTTGTCTACTACCTGTTCATTATCCTGTCGGACACCTTCGAGGATATGCCGAATCTGTATCCGTGGCTCTTCCCGTGGATCCCGATGGTAAGCGGACAGATTGCCGGAATAATCCTGCTGCGCCGCGCGAATTAGGGGTTTTTCCGAGAATCCTTTTGGTCGGGCTTGCCATGCCTGCGGAGCCCCTGTATCTTCGCCCCTTCTTTCTGAAACCGGGAGGACTCCGATGCGATTCCCGGCATGCGTATTGAAGGTTGGTCTCCGGATGACGGATGCTGGCGAACCCCGTCAGGGCCGGAAGGCAGCAGCGGTAAACCATGCGTTCCGGGTGTTCGGAAGCGCCGGCTGGAGCACATGCCGGGGATCCCGTCGGGGGCCTGTCGGAAATGGATGTTTGATGTTGATATGGCGTACGAAGTTCTAGCAAGAAAATGGCGGCCCCAGCAGTTTGCGGATGTTGTGGGGCAGGATCACGTCACCCGGACACTGACGAACGCCATCGAAACCGACCGCGTGGCGCATGCCTATATATTCGTGGGTTCGCGCGGTACGGGCAAAACCACTTCGGCCCGCATTCTGGCCAAGGCCCTCAACTGCGAGAAAGGACCCACGCCCCATCCGTGCGATCAATGCAATTCCTGCCGAGAGATCATGGCCGGCAACAGCCTGGACGTGATCGAGATCGACGGGGCGTCCAACAATGGCGTCGACCAGGTCCGCGACCTGCGCGACAACGCCCGCTATTCGCCGGCCCACGGACCCTACAAGATCTACATCATCGATGAAGTGCACATGCTTTCCACGGCCGCCTTCAATGCCTTGCTCAAGACGCTCGAAGAACCGCCGCCGCATGTTAAGTTTGTTTTTGCCACGACCGACGTACACAAAGTGCTGCCCACCATCCTGTCGCGCTGCCAGCGCTTCGACCTGCGCCGCATTTCCGTACAGGATATTGTCGACCGTCTGCGAAAGGGCTGCGCGGAGGAGGGGATCACCATTTCCGAGGATGCGTTGCTGGCCATTGCCCGCGGCGCTGAAGGCGGTTTGCGCGATGCTGAATCGGCGCTGGACCAGATTATTTCGTTCCGCGGCAAGGAAATCGACGAAGAGGATGTGCTGGCTGTTTTCGGTCTGGTATCCCGTTCCGTGCTCGAGAACCTAACCTTGGCGGTCCTGAACTCCGACGTGCCGAAGATCATCAACATCGTCAATGCGATGGACCAGTCCGGCAAGGACCTGCAACGCGTAGTCATGGAACTGCTGGAAAGCTTCCGCAACCTGCTGGTGGTGCTATATGCCGGCGAAGGGGCTTCGGCGTTGGAGCTCCCCGAAGCGCAGCTGCAGTTCTACCAGCAGCAGGCACCGAATACGGAAGCGGGCCGCGTACTGCGCATCATCGACGCCCTGATTGAAACCGACGGCCGCATGCGCTATGCGCTTTCCAAGAAAACCCTGCTGGAAACCGGCCTGATCCGTTGCTCCCGCGCCGCCGAAACCGCCACCATCAACGAGTTGCTCAAGCAGGTGGCCGAACTAAAAAAAAACTTTAAATCCAGCGGGCCGGTAGCGATCGGCGTGCAGGAAACCTCCCCGGCCGCCTACGGCGACGATCCTCAAAAAAAAAAGGATATTGACGCCAAGGAGCTCGAACTGCTCCTAGCCAAATGGCACGACATCGTCGACCACGTCGGCAAGGCGGATCCGCTCTCAAAGCGCTATTTCCTGGATACGGCTCCACTGCGGGTGGATGCCAACCATCTGGTGGTCGGCTACGACCCGGAATTCAAGGAGGATGTCGAGCGCTTCGAGAACGACCGCGCAAAGCTGGCGCTGGCCCGGGCGGTTGACCATTACCTGCGTCGCATGATGTCCGTCTCCTTCGAACCACTCAAGCCCGACGACCGCCGCCCGTTGCCATCCGACCACCAGGTGGGCGGGGACAGCAACAGCAACGATGGCGCCGGTAAGGCCACCGGAATTGCGAAATGGTATGCAAATCCCGTTGTGAAAACCGTGGTCGAGGCCTTTAATGGGGAAATCGAGGATGTGCGGGAATAGGCGCGCCCCCCAATATTTTGAAACAGCAATAAAGGAACCAACGCTATGAACATGATGAAGATGATGAAGCAGGCGCAAGACCTGCAGAAAAACATGAAGAAGAAGCAGGACGAACTGGCCAAGACCGAAGTCCAGTTTAGCGCAGGCGGCGGCATGGTGACCGCGACGGCGACCTGCGACCTGAAGATCAAGAGCATCAAAATCAATCCCGACGCGGTCGATCCCGACGATGTCGAAATGCTCGAAGACCTGGTTTTTGCAGCGGTTGAGGGCGTGCTTAGTTCCGCCCAGGAAACCATGTCGAAGGAAATGGGCAAGTTGACGCAGGGTATGGGGCTGCCCGGCGGCATGGGTTTGCCCTTCTAATTTCTGTTGCCAAAGGGAACTAAACACAAAGGCACGAAGGTCACGAAGCTTCGAGTTCTTTGCACCTTGAGCGTAGCGGGTGTTTAATAAAGTATGCAGCATCTGATTCCTCTCGATAATCTAGTGGCGGCGCTGAGCCGGTTGCCCGGCATCGGGCGACGGACGGCCGAGCGCATGGCCATGGCGCTGGTGCAGGATCAGAAGGGATTGATGCGGATCCTTGCCAACGCCTTGCTCGATGCTGATGAAACCATTTCCAGCTGCGAACGGTGCGGAAGCATTACGCTGGCGGAAAAAAATCCGTGCGAGCTTTGCACCCGTCCGCGCAGGGATGCTGACATCCTGTGCGTGGTCGAAAGCCCCGGCGATATCATCAAAATCGAGGAATCCGGCGGCTTCCAAGGGCGCTATCACGCGTTGATGGGACGGCTTTCCCCGATGCACGGCATCGGCGCGGCCGATCTGCGGGTTGACCGCTTGCTGCAACGCATTGCCCATGAGAGGATCGTGGAAGTGGTGATCGCCCTGGGGACCGATGTGGAGAGCGATGCGACGGCCAGCTACCTCAAGGAAGTGCTCTCTACCCGCGATGTCAAGGTGTCGCGCATCGCCTTCGGCCTACCGGCCGGGAGTGCGATCGAATATTCCGATTCCGCCACGCTGTCGCGCGCCATCAAGGGACGGCAGGAGGTCGATTAATCCATGCTTTTTGAGCATGATGAATGACGCAAGTTGCTGGTTTGTAATTACTGAGGAAAAAGGGGTAAAAAAGTTGTTTTCGGGGTGTTGACAAGAACGGTGATTCCTGTACCTTGTGCACCTCTTTTGAGCATTCCTGCGTAGCTCAGCGGTAGAGTAGGTGGCTGTTAACCACTTGGTCGTTGGTTCGAATCCAACCGCAGGAGCCATTTTTAAAGAGCCGGTGCAATTGCGCCGGCTCTTTTTTGTTACAAGCGCCCTCCTAAACGGCGGCTCTCCACCAAAGACAGGGGCGAGGTCCCAAGGACTTGGTTGTGCGAAATAAACAGCGCGAATCGGAATGTCAGCGATTAGGATTTTGAACTGGCTGTTGGGCTTGATGATGCTTGCGGAAGGCGGAGGGAGCCATTCCCGTTATCCGCTGGAACGCCGCATGGAATGTGGTGGCGGATCCAAACCCACATTCGGCCCCGACGCTTTCCATGGCCATTTTCGGGTTGCGTTTCATGATGGCTTGGGCGTGCATGATGCGCAGCTTGGTTAGGTATTGATGAGGGGACGAGTCGGTTGCTTGGGCAAAACTGCGCTCCAGTTTTCTCTTGGAGACGTTTAGGTGTTCCGCGACCGCCTCGATGTTGAAGGTTTGGCGCAGGTGTTGGCGCATGTACTCGATTGCAGCTCGAACCAGCGGGTCGGAGGAATACATCATGTCCGATGATTCGCGCACGACGACATGGTCGGGCGGTATGAGGATTTCGGAATCCGTTCCGGATTCGCGCTGAATGATACGGTCCAGCAGCGTTGCGGCCTCGTAGCCGACACGTTTGGAATTTCGGGAAATGCTCGTTAGCGTCGGTACGGAATGTTCGCAGATGGTATCATTGTTATCCATGCCAATGATCGCGATGTCGTCCGGCACGCGCAACCCCGCTTCGCTGCAAGCATCCAGCAACAGCTGGGCCTTGAAATCCTGTGCGGCGAAAATGCCGCAGGGAAGGGGCAGGGTGGCGAGCCATTTTGCGGGGATCGCCATGCGCTGCGCCCAGTTTAGTTCGCGGTCATCGTCCCAAGGTTGCAAGAGGATGTTGCACTCCAAGCCCGCTTCGGCGGCCCGATCCCTGAATCCTTGGCAGCGCAGCTCGGAATACCACAGGTTGCTCCAACCAAAGAACGCCAGGTGGGTCAACCCCCGTTCCAGCAGATGTTCCGCGGCTAGGCGGCCGGCAGCGTAGTTGTCGACCGACACCCGGGGGATGCCATGGCGATCCTGCAAGCCGGAAGCGAGGTTGACGGTGGGGATGCCCTGTCGCTTAGCGTAGCGCAAATCATCGGGATTGTTGGTGGCGACCAGCATGCCGTCCCCCCGCCAGCCCTGCATGGAGCGCAGGCTTCGGATGGATTTCTCTGCGCCGTAGGCCGATGGCGGGATGAGGAAGATGTGCCAGCCGCCATGCTCTTGGGCGTATTGATGGATTCCATCCATGATCCTCGCCACCCAAGGCGCCGATACCGGGTGGATAATGGCAATTCGCAAAGCAGAAGGATTGTCGCAAAACATGATATTATGGTCGCATATCATGTGTTGTGCGACAGCTGAAAAATGCGCTTAATTGCTTTTTTAAAAGCCTTGGAAAGCCAGCGTGTAGCAGAGGAAGATGAAGAGAATGAAAAACGCCTATGCCGTGGAACAACCGAATTTTGATCGGAGTCCATTCACCGGAATGACCCGTCAGCACTATATCGATTGTGCGCGATATATTCTCGAGCGGGCATTTAGCACGCATGTAACGTCCTTCGAGGATCCGCTGGGGTTTCTGCCGATTCCGGGCAGCAAAATCTATCCGCAGCCCAATGATCCGGAGTGGCGCCACCGGTCGAACGAGTGGGAAGGCTTTGAACGTACCTTCACGCTGGCGGGGCCGTTGCTGCATGACGATCCGGAAATCGAGATCAACGGCATTAAACTACGCGACTACTACAAGCATCATCTCTATCAGCACCTCACTCGGGGCAATCGAACCAGCCTTCCGCTGCCGGAAGATCTGCCTGACGCGACCTACCAATTTACCTGCGAATTCGGGGGGTTGGCCAAGACGCTACTGCTGTTGCCGGATGTGCTCTGGCCTTGGTTCAGCCAGGAGGAGCAGGATGAGATGGCGGTCACCATCTCCAAATGGGCGCATCACCGGACCACCCAGAACAATTGGCGCATCTTCAACATTTGCGCGCTCTCGTTCCTGAAAAAAAACGGCTATGAGATCGACGACCAGCTGCTGAAGGACCATCTGCTGTGGGTGGCCTCGTACCACGCCGGAGATGGATGGTACCTGGAACAGACCTACAACTACTACACCATCAGCCTCTTCGTGTGCTATGGCGCCATCTGGTGCCGAGCCTTCGGCGACGAACATTATCCGGAGATCGTGGCGGTGCTGGAGCAGAGCTTCCAGAAGCTGATGGAAACCTATACGAACTTTTTCGGACGCGACGGCTACATCAACATGTGGGCGCGCAGCATTCTTTATCGACTGTGGGTCTCCGGCGGATTCCCCGTATCCTTTATGCTCAAGGACGGCGCTCCGCTCGATCCCGGTTTTGCGCGCCGCCTTTGCTCCGGTTCGCTGTTGCAGTTTGCCGGCCGGGAAGACTTTTTCTGCAACGACATTCCGAGTATGGGTTTTTATGGCTACAAGGAATACATGCTGCAGAGCTACAGCTGCCCCGGCAGCCCGTTCATCATGTTCCTGCCCTTCATCGCTCTTGCACTGCCGGAGGATTCGCCCTTCTGGACCGCGAAGGAAAACGAGGGTTTCTGGAAGGAGCTTGGCTCGGAATCCAAACGCAGCGTGCTGGCCAAGCCAGGCCTTGTGCTGGTCAATCACGGGTGCACCGGCACCTCCGAAATCATTTCCGGCAAGGTGTACGACGACGATCACAACTATTCCAAGCTCGTATTCAACACCCATTTCCCGTGGGAGGACCACAATCCGGAAGGCGGCACCTCGCAGGAATACAGCTTCCGGAGTCTCGATCCGCGCGACCTGAGCGGCGCTGACATCAACTTTTACCTTACCGGCAAAACCGTCGACAACAAAGCCGCCGCAAAAGGGGAGTATACCACCGCGCAAAGCATCCTGTTCAACGGGGTGCGCGACGGCGTTCTCTACCGCCAGCTGATCATGCGCAAGCCGCCGCATAACGGGGTGGGGTACATTATCGATCTTGCGGAAATCACCATTCCCGGAGGCGTCGTTCGGATCGACCGCTGCCGCATGGCGTTTGAGCATGAAATGACGCTTGGCCATTTCGGTCTTCCGCATCTCGAGGGCCAAGCCGCTGCAGTGGAATGCATCGATGATGAACGCAGAATGGGGCTGACCGCCTCCATTCCCGGGCGGCAGGTCGCTCTGCTGGCCTACAGCGGCTGGGATCGGCTCGATTACATGCAGGAATCGAACCGTAATGCCGAAGCCGATGAAAGCTCGGTCATCTACGCCTACCGGAAACGCACTGCCCAAAACCCGGCCATGGAATTGATGATCTCCGTGATGCTGCACAAGACCGATGATACGTCCTGGAGCGAGGAGGAACTGTCGCCAATCAAGGAGGTCCGGATCAAGGACGTCATGCCCTCGGGTTCCGTGCTCGGTGCCGAAATCACGCTGGCCGATGGAACGAACCATACGGTGGATTTCAAGGATATCGACGGCTACAAAACCTGCTGATCAGACGGTCTATGTCGCCGCGATCCATGATCGCGGCCGCCCTGCACAATGCAACCACCATGCTTAGCGGCGAGTATAAAAATGAAACTGGAACACATTGCATTCAACGTTGCCGATCCTGTTGCCGTGGCAGATTGGTACTGCACGCATTGCGGATTTCGCGTAGTGCACCATGTACCGCAGCCAGCGCAAACGCACTTTCTGGCCGATGATGGATCGAACGTCATAGAAATCTACTGCAACCCGCCGGACCAGGTGCCCGACTACCGCACACAGGATCCGCTCATTTTTCATCTCGCACTGGTCAGCGAGGACCCGTCCGCCGATGCAACGCGGCTTTGCGGGGCCGGTTGCGAGGTCGTCGAGGAGTTGAAATTAGAAAACGGTTCACACCTCATCATGATGCGCGATCCATGGGGGATGGCCCTGCAGCTCTGCAAACGAGCGAAGCCATTATCGTAGATGGAAATAGGTTTGCGACCCAGCATCGGCGCCGATTCCCGGAGCTGAGGCAAGAACCCAAAAAACATATGACCCGGTAGGGATCCGCTGCTATTTCCGAACTCATAGAACCCCGTATTTCGTGCGGGGTTCTTTTTGTCGGAGGGGCAGAAGATCATCTGTTCAATTGGGATAGTGTCTAAAGAGACTCTGCCAAAACCTTCCCGCTTGCCTTAATACACCCTCAAACTATAAGTATATGTATATATTAGCAATATAGTATATTATGAATAACTACTAAGAGGGTGCAGATGATGAAGACAGGACGGTCAACGCTCATATGCACGGCATCCGCCGTGGTGTTGTTTTCCGGTATGGCACTTGATGCCGTGGCGGCAAAGAAGAAAAAGATTGATGGCAAGGAGATGTACAAGGCGAACTGCAAGGTCTGCCACGACAAGAATTCCGAGGCGGGCGAATATACTCCTATGACGCTGATCGGCGAGCAGTGGGAACGGTTCTACGAAAAGAAATACGTAGATTCGCACAAGGATCTCAAGATGCCCGTGGCGGAAGGTAGCAACGAAGAACCGAAGAGCGTTACCGAGGCAATCTCGCCGGAAGCGATGGAGGCCATCAAGGAGTTCACCATCAAGCATGCCGCGGACTCGGAACATCCGATGACCTGCGGTTAGGCCGCTGGCGCCGACAACCGATCAACCATTCATTCAAAGGGGGAAATCATGATCAAAAAGAGCGTGGGAACTGTATGTTCAATGGCCGTGCTTCTGTCTTGTGCATCCGTGGTGCAGGCGGAGGAAGGCGCGACGGAAATCGCCGAACTGAAGGAAAGCATCAAGGATCTGGAAGGCCGGCTCATGAAGGTGGAGCGGTCCAGTGCACTGGACAAGGTTTCGTTTTCCGGCGATTTCCGCTTCGAGGCACATAGCATTAACGCGTCGGTGCCGGCACATTTTGATGGGATGCAATTGCAGAACAACGTTGTAAATGCGCTCTTTTACTACCAGAACACCGGTGGGAGTTTTCCGGGAAGCATTGCGGATATCGATAACCAGATAATGGCAAACTATGCAGACTACCTTCTGTTTACGCAAAACCTGACCTTCGATCAGCTAAAGGCGGCCATGGCAGGGTTTTCGCCGGCCCAGCAGCAGGCTCTGATGGGACTGCTGATGCCTTCGACCTACAACGCGGGTGGCGACGCGGATAATGACATTCTGTATACCAGCCGCCTTCGTTTGAACCTAGGGGCCGATGTAGCGGATAATGTGTCGTTCAGTGGACGTCTTGGCATGTACAAGGTCTGGGGCGACTCCACCGGTGTACAGGTGTTCAACGGGCAGCCCACATCAATCGGTGTGGACGGCACTACGGTAGGGGTTCCCAATTCCGACATCCTCCGCGTCGAGCGCGCCTATTTTACGTGGAAGGATATTGCCGACATGCCGGTCTATCTGTCGATCGGACGCCGTCCTTCAACGGGCGGTGTTCCGCTGAACCTGCGCGACGACGAGCTGCGCGGAGGAACGCCGATGGGATCGTTGATCAACTACCAGTTTGATGGTGCGACGTTCGGCTACAAGCTTACCGATGAGTCGACCATGCGCCTGTGCTATGGTGTCGGATATGAATCAGGCTTCGGTAACGGTGAACCGCTGGACTCCCCGCACAACGACTTGAACGATGCATCCTTTCTCGGACTTAACTGGGATATCCTTAACAGCGAGGAAACGTTCATCCAGACCACCGTGGCGCGGGCGTTCAATGTGACGGATGGCTTCAGCGGAACGGTTGTAATGAACAACAATCCGGTTACCGGTGCAGAAATCGGAGCGCCGCTCATCATGCGCTACAGTCCTTCAGCCGACCTTGGCGACATTGATCTTGCCAGCATCGTGCTGCTTCGCAACGAGGGTCTTTTTGACTGGTTCGTAAGCGCCAACTATATGCATTCCCATCCGAACAATGTAACGACCCCGTTCGGCGGATTGTTCTGCGACCCCTTCGAAACTCCTGAAGATCAGGATGGCTACATGCTGTATGCCGGCACGCGGTTCAAGTTCAACGACGAGAAGACGAAGATCGGGCTGGAATACAACTATGGATCGGAATACTGGTTCAATTTCGCCGCGGCCGAGGACGATATTATTGCTCCGAAGACCGGCACGCGCGGCGATGTGGTGGAAACCTACATCACTCATCGGATCAATTCCCATTTCATCGCGAAGTTGAGCTATATCTACTACCACAACCATTATTCCGGATCGGGCTGGCACATGGGCACACCCAAGGATCTGGATCAAACACCGGTTCTGGGAGCACAGACCTATGATGAAGTAGGCATGGTTTCCCTGGGGCTAGATGCTCGCTTCTAGAAATCCAACCCATGGAATGGGGGCAGGGTTTTCCTTGCCTCTTTTCTGTTTGTTAGAGGAATCATACCATGAAGATCTACCATTGTTTCATTGCGGCTTGTTGTGTGCTGATTCAAGCCTCATCGACCTATGCGGCGAAATATTCCCATCAGGAATATTTTGAGCATTACGAGGGCACAAAGACCTGCCTTGAATGCCACGAGGACGAAGCGGAGACGTTCTTTCATTCACAACACTACCAATGGCGGGGCGATGCACCCAACATCGCCAATGCCGATGGCCAGAAGCTCGGCAAAATGAATACAATCAATGACTTTTGCACTTCGCCGGAAGCCAACTGGATCGGTGTTGTAACGAGCCCCTCGGGAAAGGTGTTGTCGGAAGGCTGTTCGAAATGCCACGCCGGCTTCGGGCTGCTTCCGGAGGAGACGATGTCCGATGCCCAGCTGCAGAATATCGATTGCCTTATCTGCCATGCCTCCGGCTACCGGCGCAGCCTGTACGAGGATGAGAATGGCAATCTGGTGCGGAAACCCATTCTCTGGAAAAACCGGGAAGGGCTCGATTCCGTTTCAAAACGTATTTCGCTGCCGAAGAATGTCATGTGCCTGCGGTGCCATTCCGCATCGGGCGGTGGGCCGAACTGGAAACGCGGCGACATCGAATACGAACTTGCAGAGTGCGACCGGGAGCATGATGTCCATATGGCAGAAGACGGAGCCGGATTGCATTGTATTGATTGCCATGCCGGCGAGGATCACCGGGTCATAGGACGTGGAGCGGATTTGTCGGGAACCGATGCCCCCGGAGTGGCCCTGAGCTGCGAAAAGTGCCACGATGCCGATCCGCACGAGGAACCCATGCTGAACAAGCACGCTGCTCGCGTGAATTGTACGGTCTGCCACATACCTTTGTTTGCCAAAGTCGACCCGACCGACATGTTTCGGGATTGGTCCAAGCCGCACTACAACGACGAATTGGAAAAGTATGAAGCCACTATCGTGTTGGCCTCGAACCAGGTGCCAACCTATGCATGGTTCAGTGGCAATACGAAAGCCCAGCTTCCAGGCACTCCTGCGCAACTTGACGCAAGTGGTCAGATCGAAATGATGGTACCTCTTGGAGGAAGGTCGGATCCAACTTCAAAAATCCATGCATTCAAGGTCCATAAGGGCCGGTTGCCCGTCCTCGCCGAAAAGAACTGGATCATTCCCATTGTTGTGGAAGAGTTCTTTGCCGACGGCGATATGGATAAAGCCGTTAAAAATGCGGCTGAGGAGATGTACGGGATTTCCGATGCGGAATATACCTGGCAGGATACGGTCCGCTACATGGGCATATTCCATGGGGTCGAACCCGCCGCGAACGCCCTCCAGTGTCTGGATTGCCATGGTGTGAACGGGCGCATGCCCTGGGTTGAGCTGGGTTATGAAAAGGACCCGCTATCCGCGGTTTTCAAGGAATAGCCCCATAAGTCGAACCCCTGTTTAAAGAGCCTATGCGCAATGCATCAGTTCTATTGGAAGGTTGGCATCACCAGAAAAGAGCAGGGGCAGGCACAAGTGCCTGCCCCCCGAGCCAAACGGAGATGTTCGACTCTGTTACCCAGGAAAGTGCTAGGCGTAGTTTTCAGCAACCTTGTCCCAGTTGATTACACTGAAGAACGCTTCGATGTAGTCCGGGCGGCGGTTTTGGTAGTTCAGGTAATAAGCGTGTTCCCAGACATCGAGACCCAGGATCGGAACGCCGCCGCATCCGAGATCCTTCATGAGTGGGCTGTCCTGATTCGGTGTTGAACAGATTTTCAGCTCACCGGCATCATGCTTGCAGAGCCAGGCCCAGCCGGACCCGAAGCGCGTGGCCGCCGCATTGCTGAACTCTTCCTTGAAACCGTCGAAGCTACCGAAGGAACCGGCAATCGCCTTCGCTAGGTCGCCGCCGGGTTCACCGCCGGCCTTGGGTCCCATGATTTGCCAGAAAAGGCTATGGTTGGCATGGCCGCCGCCATTGTTGCGGACCGCCGTTTGCTTCGAAGAGGGCAGTTCGTCCAGACGGGCGATGACTTCGTTGATTGCGACCCCTTCCAGTGCCGTTCCTTCCAGTGCGGCGTTCACTTTGGTGACATAGCCCTGATGGTGCTTCGTATGATGGATCTCCATCGTGCGTGCATCGATGTAGGGCTCCAACGCATCGTAGGCGTAGGGTAGTGCAGGTAATTCATAAGCCATGGTTAAACCTCCTGTAGCTTTTTGTTTTCAACTACCACCATGATGAACCCGATTAATATGATGTCAAACATAAATAGTACTAAAACGGTATTAAATAGGTGGGATGTTTCCCGAGGGGCTTTTGGATTGAAATAATCCGTCAATCCTCAAGAATATGTCCTTCGTTTTTTTTATGACTGGATCCGCGCATGATAAAACCACAGAAAATCGCAATTTTGGGGCTGGGCCTGATGGGTGCATCGCTGGCGCTTGCCCTGAAAAAGCGAGGGTTTGGCGGGGAGATCATCGGCTATGCCCGACGAGAGGAAACCCGTCAGCAGGCTTTGGAAGATGGTGTGGTCGATGCGGCTTTTGACGATGCGGCCAAAGCGGTGGAAGATGCCGACCTTGTGGTCGTCTGCGTCCCCATCTGGACGATTGCGAAGCTGGCCGAGCATATTGTGCGGGCCCTCAAGCCTGGCGCGGTGGTTACGGATGTCGGCAGCACCAAGTCGACCTTGCTGAAAACCATGGATCCGCTTTTTGCCGGAGGAGAAGTTCACTTTGTCGGCTCGCACCCGATCGCCGGCTCGGAAAAAACCGGACTGGATGCCGGAAACCCCGATCTGTACGACGGTCGCCTGACGATCGTGTGTCCGTCTGAGGATACACCCGACTCCGCCGAGCAGGCCATTGCCGATCTTTGGCGTTCGGCCGGATCGGAAGTGGTCGAGATGTCGCCGGCCGAGCACGATGCCATGCTGGCGTCCACCAGCCACCTGCCACACATGGTCGCCGCCGCGCTGGCGCGCTCGGTAGCGGATGGCGAACCTGCAAAGAAGGCAGATTTTTGCGGGACGGGTTTTAAAGACACCACGCGCGTGGCATCCGGCTCGGCCGACATGTGGGTGGATATCATCGATACCAACCGCGCAGCCTTGGAAGCCGAGCTGGACCGTTTTCACGAGGAGTTGCAGGGGCTCATTAAAATTCTGCGCGGCGGCAACGGCGACGATATCCGCAAGTGGCTTGAAGAGGCCGCGGATTCGCGCAACGAAATTCTCAAACTCAACAGGTTTTTAAAACGATGATCTCGAAGACGGTTTTTCCTGCCCAGCTTGGCGGTTCAGTAGTGGTCCCGGGCGATAAGAGCATTTCCCAGCGTGTGGCGATGTTGGCGTCTCTGGCGGATGGGACGTCCAAGGTGACTGGCTACCTCAATGGCGAGGATGCCCGCAGTACGCTGTCCGCCATGGAGCAAATGGGGGCCAAGGCGGAATTTCGCGACGCCGCGCTCTACATCACCGGCGTAGCCGGAAAGCTGCAACAACCCGCAGAGCCGCTCAACATGGGCAACTCCGGCACGGGAACGCGCCTGTTGGCCGGGCTCGTGGCTGGGACCGGGATCGAAGTCTCCATGATTGGCGACGAATCACTCTCTTCGCGTCCGATGGGGCGCATCCGCCATCCGCTGGAACTGATGGGCGCGCATATCGGTTTGAGCGGGCAGAAGGGCACGTTGCCGATGATGATTTGCGGCGGCAAGCTGCAAGGGATCGGCTATCTGCTTCCGATGGCATCGGCGCAGGTGAAGTCGTGCATTCTGCTGGCCGGTTTGTACGCCGAAGGGAAGACGACGGTCATCGAACCTCGACCGACGCGCGACCATACCGAAAAACTTTTTGAATTGTTGGGCATTCCGCTCCAGATCAAGGGGCTGGAAATTTCGTTGGAAGGCTATGGTCCGGAAGGGCCGCGTTTTGAAGCGCGCGATTTCGTGGTGCCGGGCGATTTTTCATCGGCGGCCTTTTGGATCGTGGCGGTTGCCGCCCGTCCGGGCGCGGAGCTGGTGATTGAAAACGTCGGGCTGAATCCGCGCCGTACGGCCTTGCTGGATGTGATGCAACGCATGGGTGCCGACATCGAGGTGACGGTAACGGAAGAAACGGGCGATCCCTATGGGACCATCAAGGTGCGCGGTGCGCAATTGCAGGGCACGGTGATCGAGGGCGATGAAATTCCAAACCTGATCGACGAATTGCCGATCATCGCCGTGGCCGGTGCGTTGGCCGAAGGCAAGACGGAAGTCCGCGATGCCGCCGAGCTGCGCGTGAAGGAATCGGACCGCATCGCCGAAATGGTGAAAAACCTGCGGCTGTTCGGCGTTGAGGTGGAGGAACTGGACGACGGCATGATCGTATCCGGGCCGGCAACCTTGAAGACGCCGGATGTTTCCATCGACAGCCACGGCGACCATCGCATCGCAATGTCGATCGCGGTATTGAATACCTTCAGCGTTGGCCCGCTAACGATTGAAAACGTGGGTTGCGTGAATACGTCGTACCCGGAATTTTGGCAGCACATGGAACAGCTCGGCGGACGGGTTGGGAGTTAGCCACGAAGGCTCGGAGTCCACGAAGCGGAATGGATGCCTATCTTCGTGCCTTAAGCGAGTCTGCGAGCGAGTGTTTAATTTTAGTTTAATGGGATAGCGAATGGTAAAGACTATTGCAATTGACGGTCCCTCGGCCTCCGGCAAGTCCTCGGTTTCGAAGGGCGTGGCCAAGGAGCTGGGGTTTATTTATGTGGATTCGGGCGCATTGTACCGTGGAGTGACCTGGCATGCCTTGCGCAAAGGTGTGGATTCGAAGGACTCCCCGGCGGTGATTGAAGCGATGCATGATGCCGATTGGCATTTCTTCGTGCAGGATGGTGCGTCAATCTTTTCGGTGGATGGCGATGTGCCGGTGCAGGAGTTGCGCGAAAAGGATGTGCGCGAATCGGTGGCCGATGTGGCCGCCATTCCCGAGGTCCGGCGGTTCGTGGTAGAAAACCTGCAGTCGCTGGCTAATTTTGGCTCGCTGGTCATGGAAGGGCGCGATATTGGAACCGTGGTTTTTCCTGATTCGCCTTACAAATTCTATCTCGATGCCGATCCGGAGGAACGGGCCATGCGCCGCTATCGCGAGCTGGTGGCCGCCGGTGAAGACGAAAAAGCGCACGAAGTGATGGAAAGTTTGAAGAAGCGCGACCGGATTGATTCGACCCGGAAGACGGACCCGCTGGTGGTGGCACCGGGAGCCCATGTGATCGACAGCACATCGATGACGCTTGAAGAGGTGATTCATACGGTTGTTGATACCGTGAAAGGGGAGTCATGATTGACCCTGTAAAGTATGAAGTTATGGCGGATATGCGAGTGTATCAGTTTTCCACCCGTCTGTTTAAACTGTTCCTCTTGATTTGGCATCGCTTGCGGATCCGCGGTGCGGAAAACGTTCCCGATCGTGGCGGCGTGCTCATTGCGTCCAACCACGCCAGCTTTCTCGATCCGCCGGTGGTCGGTGTGGGTTATCGCGGCCGACCCATCCACTTCATGGCTCGCGACACCTTGTGGAACTCGAAGTTTGGGACCTGGTGGATGGACAAGGTTGGATGTATTCCGGTTTCTCGCGGCACGGGGGATATGAAGGCGCTGAAGCTGACGATCAAGGCGTTGAAGGAAGGCAAGGCCGTATCCATGTTCCCCGAAGGAACCCGGACGGAAGACGGTGAATTACAGGGGGCCAAAGGCGGCATCGGGTTCATCATCGAGAAATCCGGTTGCGTCGTGGTGCCGGCCTACATCGACGGCACCTTCAAGGCGCATCCCAAGGGATCGAAATGGATCAAGCCGTGCAAGGTGACCGTCACCTATGGAAAGCCGATCACGCAGGAGGATTTCCAGTCGCTGGGCTCCGGTCGCGATGCCTACGACAAGCACGCTGCATTGATCATGGAACGCATTGCTGAACTTAAGAAGAGTAATTATAAGTTGACTTGACCAACTTGACCAGGCATGATGCTTGCGGAGGTTGGGCATGAATAAACGAATCAACATATACGAAGCCAAGACGCACCTTTCCGAGCTGATCAAGCAGGTTCAGGAAACCGGCGAACCCTACACCATCTGCAAGAATAACAAGCCGGTGGTGGATATTGTGGTGCATGCAGAGGTGGGGAAGAAGAAATCCCTGCCCGATCCTTTGCCGGAATATGATGGTAAGGGGGGCTATCTGTGTGATCCGCTGGAATCGACCGAAGATTTGTGGCCAGAGGAGTTTCGTTGATGCTTCTTCTGGATACGCACACCTTTGTATGGCTATGCCTGGATCGGAAACAGCTTGCGCCGAAGGTTCGGCAACTCATGGAAGATGAACCTGATGGCTTGTTTATCTCGTCGATCACTGCCCTTGAAGTTGGGTTGTTGGTCAATACCGGCAAGATTTCAATACCCAGCTCCTGCGAAGATTTCCTGCATAAGAATCTCAGTCATTTTGGTGTGCACGAAGTTCCTGTGGATGTCGAAGTTGCCTTGGCGTCCACCCAACTCCCAGCGATTCATCGAGATCCGTTTGACCGGATCATTATCGCCACGGCCATGACCCACGGCATGACGATCCTGACCAAGGATCGGATTATTCCAACGTATCCAAAGCTCAAGGTGGTTTGGGAATGAAGCAGGTACACGACGCGCTACATCGTATTTTCGGGTTCCGCAGTTTCCGTCCCAACCAGGAGGCGATCGTCTCGAATATCCTGGCCGGTCGCGATGTGTTTGCGGTGATGCCGACGGGCGGCGGAAAGTCGCTCTGCTACCAGTTGCCGGCCCATTTGCTCGACGGACTGTGCGTGGTGATCAGTCCGCTGATTTCACTGATGAAGGATCAGGTCGATGCGGCCAAGGCCAACGGGCTGGATGCCGAGTTCCTAAACAGCTCGCTCGCGCCCAAGGATCGTTCCCGCGTGTACCAATCGCTGGAGAACCACCAGCTGGATTTGCTGTATGTTTCGCCGGAACGCTTTGCCATGCCGGATTTCATCATCACGCTCAAAAAGGCGAAGGTGTCTTTTTTTGCGATCGATGAAGCGCATTGCATTTCCGAATGGGGCCACGACTTCCGGCCGGACTACCTATCGCTCTCCAGCATCGTTCAGCATTTCCCGAAGGCGCCCATCGCGGCCTTCACGGCAACCGCGACGCACAAGGTTGCGGACGACATCGTCAACAAACTTGGATTGCGAAAACCGCACCTGACGCGTGCCTCGTTCGACCGGCCCAACCTGTTCTACCAAGTGGTTCCGAAAGAAAACCTCGACATGCAGATTCTGCATTTCCTGCGCGAGCACAAAGGCGAATCGGGCATCGTTTACCGCACCACGCGCAAGAGCGTCGAGGCCACCGCCGAGTTTTTGCAGGAGCAGGGTGTTCCGGCGCTGGCGTACCACGCCGGACTGACGCCGAACCAGCGCAAGGAGGCTCAGGATCGCTTCAATCGCGACGAGGTCGAGGTGATCGTTGCCACGATCGCGTTCGGCATGGGGATCGATAAATCAAACGTGCGCTTCGTGCTGCACGGCGACCTGCCGAAAAACATGGAATGCTACTACCAGGAAACCGGCCGCGCGGGCCGCGATGGCGAGCCATCGCACTGCCGCCTCTACTTCAACCGCAGCGATATGGTTCGCCTGCGCTATTTCATCGACCAGATCGATAGCCCCGTTGAAAAGAAGGTAGCCGAACAGCAGCTTTTCCAGATGGTCCGTTTCGCGGAGGCCAACGCCTGCCGTCGTAAGAGCATTCTGGGTTATTTCGGTGAAACCTACGAAAAAGACAACTGCCACACCTGCGATGTGTGCATGGGCGAGGTTGAATGCGTTGACGCCACGGTCTCCGCGCAGAAGGTCATGTCGGCCATCTACCGATCCGGTCAGAAGTTCGGCGCGGTGCATATTGCCGATATCGTGGCCGGGGCCGACACCAAGAAGATTCGCGAACTTGGCCACGACCAGCTCAAGACCTACGGCGTTGGACGCGACATGGACAAGAAATATTGGAGGCGCGTCATCGACGACCTGCTGGCGCAGGATTGCATCCGCCAGAACGCGGAGCAGTTTTCCGCGCTCGAACTGACGTCCAAGGGGCAGCAAATCCTGCTCGGGAAAAAGAAGTTCGAGGTCATCCGGCAGAAGGAAGTCAAACGGGCCGATTTTGCCGGCTTCACCAGTGACTATTCGCTCAAGCTCTTCACGCAGTTGCGGGCCGAGCGCCAGCGCATTGCCGGGCAGGAAGGCGTTCCGCCGTTCGTTGTTTTTTCCGACCGCACCTTGCGCGAAATGGCGCTCTATTTTCCCGACACGCCGGAGAAGATGGCTGGGATTTCCGGCGTGGGCGATGCCAAGCTCGAAAAGTATGGCGACACCTTTATGACCATTATCGAGATGTACAAACATATGCATCCCGAAGAAGCGCAGGAGCGATCGATCCTGCAAGTGCCGGTAACCATCAAGAAGAAGAAAAAGAAAGCCGGAAAGACGGTCGCGGAAACCCGGAAGATGGCCCAACGGGGGCTTTCTATGGAAGGCATCGCCGAGTTGCGCGGTTTGTCCGAGGGCACTATCAGCCAGCACATTGAAAAGCTGTTGGAGGAGGGGCAGGGCGATGGTCTGGAGATCGATCAATTGATGGATCCCGCCAAGCGGTTGCAGGTTGAGGAGCTTTTCAACCGGTATTCGGGGGCCTCGATGAAAACGATCATCGAAGCTTCGGGCGAAACCGTTACCTACGCCGACCTACGCGTAGTCCGGGCCTTCATGCAGGCTGAAAGCAGGGAATAGGCAATTGGCATTGGGCACAAATGGCTTGCGCCTTTCCTTTAAAATTAGACTCGCGTAAGTGTCCTCTTCAGTGCAGGTTCCCCCGTTTCCAAAACCAATCCCCGGAGGAGGGATCGATATGAACTCATTTGAAAATCTTGGAGTTGCCAACGGCTATATCAAGGGCTTGGCGGAACTTGGCATTGAAAACCCGACCGAGGTTCAGGCCAAAAGCATTCCGATGCTGCTCGGAAAAAACACCGATTTTATCGGGCAGGCCCAGACGGGAACCGGGAAAACCGCCGCGTTCGGACTGCCGTTGCTGGCCGGCATCGATGCAACTCAACCCCATATCCAAGCGGTGGTTCTGGCGCCCACCCGCGAGCTGGCCAAGCAGGTGCAGAAGCAACTGTTTCGGTTTACCAAATATACCGAACGGATCTTTTCCGAAGTCGTCTGCGGGGGCGACAAGATCGACCGGCAAATCGAGGCGTTAAAACGGCCGACGCAGGTGCTGGTTGCGACGCCCGGCCGTTTGATGGATCTTCTCCGGCGCAAGGCGGTCGATCTCTCGAACGTAAAGACGCTGGTCCTCGACGAGGCCGATGAAATGCTCAAGCTCGGCTTTCGGGAAGATATTGAGTCGATCATGAAGATCACCGCCGGGAAACGTAATATCTGGCTGTTTTCGGCCACCATGCCGGCGGGCATCAAAAAGATGATCAGCACGCATTTGGCGTCCGACGCGCCGTTCCTGAAGATCGACAAGAAGCATGTCGTCAATCCAAACATCCGCCACCAGTACATCGTCTGCAAGGACGGCGATAAGCTGGAACGCATCGTGGGCTTTCTGAAGGATCGCGGCGAGCAGCGCGGGATTATTTTCTGCCGTACCCGGGCCGACTGCATTGCCTTTGCCAAGGAGTTGGAACCCTACGGTTTTTCCAGCGTGGTGCTGCACGGCGACCTGATGCAGACGGAGCGCGACAAGATCATGCGCATGTTCAAGAAGGAGCGCGCACGCCTGCTGATCACCACCGACGTCTCGGCGCGCGGTATCGATGTCGAAGGACTTTCCTTCGTGATCCATCATCAACTTCCCGAAAAGAACGAATACTACACGCACCGCAGCGGTCGCACCGCCCGGGCCGGAAAGTCGGGGATATCCCTCGCGCTGATCCACCGGCTTGATGCCAAGCGCATTGCCCGGCTTGAACGGGAGCTTGGAATACAATTCCGCGATGTGGGTTGAAACTGAGCATGAACGAACGCGTTGAAATATTCACTGACGGCGCTTGCAAGGGGAATCCCGGACCGGGCGGCTACGGCGTGGTGCTGGTATCCGGCGATCGCAAGCGTGAGCTTTCGGGTGGATTCCGTAAAACGACCAACAACCGCATGGAGCTGCTGGCCTGCATCGAGGGCCTTCGTTCCCTGAAGCGTCCCTGCCATGTCGTGCTGACGAGCGATTCAAAATACGTGGTGAATGCCATGGTCAAGGGCTGGGCGAAGAAGTGGCGGTCACGGGGATGGAAGCTGTCGCCGTCGAAACCCGCCAAGAATCCCGATCTTTGGGCGCAACTGCTGGATCTTTGCGATGAGCACAAGGTCCGGTTCGAGTGGGTGAAGGGACACAGCGCACATCCGGAAAACGAACGTTGCGATGCGTTGGCCGTTGCGGCCTCGGAGTGCAAGGATCTGCCCGTCGACACGGCATTCGAGAGCCCAAACCCGTCCGTTGACCGCGACGACCTGTTCAGCCTGTAGCACACCAAGGAATCCCAAGCGGCTTTGCAACAGGGGATTTTAACAAAATGATTTGGGACAAAATAATTCAGGGCAGACCGGGTTCGTAAATCATTTTGTCCATAATTATTTTGTCGAATAAATCAATGCCGACAGGAAAAGGTGGGCTCAAAAGGAACGCGGATAGCCAGATGTGAGAATGGAAGGAAAAGAAATGAAAAAGACGTTTGAACTGACCCATCCGAAGATTAAATACGCCAGATTGATTGAAGGGGTGAAGCACGATATCCGCAAGTACCTAAAGCGGGAGCGCCGGAAGGACTTGCCTGAAGGAGCCGATTTCTGGGATTTCGACTGCAAATTCGGCGACACCGAGGCGGAGGCCAGGACGATCCATCTGGCGGAACTGGACGAATGCATCAACGATGCCGAAAAGCGCGAGTTAAAGGCGTTTTATGTGGAAATCCTCGCCAAGCCGGGCATCCGCAGAAAGAAGCGCCAGTCGGGAGACGAACCCCCTAGGCCGGTCCTGCCAAGAATAAAGAAGCTGGGGGAAGGTTAACCTCCGTTTTTCCTCATCACGGGAGCCGTAGTTCGGTGCCCGTGATGAGGGATTATACTACTCTGAGTGGCTCTTGGTCTTGGCGGCTTCTTTTTTGGCCTGTCGCTTCTCCTTGAGGCTCAGTTTCGGCTGTTTTTTTGCTTCGCGTTTGCCTTTGTCCCGTTTTCCTTGTTCGCCCATGGCCTGTTCTCCGTTTGTATGTGGCCTTCGATACTGATGTTCAACGGAAGGCCTCCGTTGCAGCGTCGCGTGAAATCCTTCGAGGTCGTTGGTCTGGCAGGGCGGCGATTGTGAGGACATGCTTCTTTGCCATACATGACTGCGGCCAAAGGTAGCCCAAGGGCGGCAATGTGTTGGTGCTCGGGTATTCCACTTCGGGCTGCCTTCTTTTCACGATCCTACAACCAATCGCTCAATACGCAACCTATTCTTTTCTAATGGAGGACCGTTGTTCCTGTCTTTTCGTACCTGCCATTTGCGGTAGAACGGGAAGATAAGCCGGGGTGCTTTTTTGCGTGAGTTCGGGCGTTTGAGCCTGTAGATTCCCGCCTTCATTTTTGCTAAGAAGCAATAACGATTAACTGATAACTGGATTCACATATGGCCAAGCAGAAGAAGACGGCGATAACGCCGACACGGGACGATAATTATCCGGAGTGGTACCAGCAGGTTGTGCGCGCGGCGGACCTGGCGGAAAACAGCGACGTGCGCGGCTGCATGGTGATTAAGCCGTGGGGCTACGCGTTGTGGGAAAATATTCAACGGGCCTTGGACAAGATGTTCAAGGAAACCGGGCACGTGAACGCCTATTTCCCGCTGTTTATTCCGAAAAGCTATCTGGAGAAGGAGGCCGAGCACGTCGAAGGCTTTGCCAAGGAGTGTGCGGTGGTGACGCATCATCGGCTGGAGCAGGGCGAGGATGGCAAGCTGCATCCGGCAGGAGAGCTGGAGGAGCCGCTGATCGTAAGGCCAACGTCGGAAACCATTATCGGAGCAACCTTTGCGAAATGGGTCCAGAGCTATCGCGACCTGCCGTTGCTGATCAACCAGTGGGCCAACGTGGTACGCTGGGAAATGCGTACGCGCCTGTTCCTGCGGACGGCGGAGTTCCTGTGGCAGGAGGGGCATACGGTCCATGAATCGTCGGACGAGGCCTGGAAGGAAACGCGCCTGATACTGGACCTTTATAAGAAATTTGCAGAAGAATACATGGCCATGCCGGTATTGATTGGCGAAAAAACGGCGGGCGAGCGCTTTCCGGGCGCGGTGAGCACGCTGTGCATCGAGGCGATGATGCAGGACCGCAAGGCACTCCAGGCGGGTACGAGCCATTTCCTCGGTCAGAATTTTGCGAAGGCGTCTAACATCCAGTACCAGAGCCGAGAAGGGAAGAACGAGTTTGCCTGGACCACGTCGTGGGGGGTATCGACCCGATTGATCGGCGGGATGATCATGACGCACGGCGACGACGACGGGATGATCATGCCGCCGCGTTTGGCTCCGTCGCATGTGGTGATTCTGCCGATCATTCGGAACGAAGAGGATCGCGAAGCCATCATGGCCTACTGCAACGAGATTGCCGCCGGCCTGCGCAAGCAACGTTTCCACGACCGCGATATCGAGGTTGTGGTCGATGCGCGCGACATCAACGCCGGTGAAAAGGGCTGGGGCTGGGTTAAGAAGGGGATTCCGGTCCGTGCCGAGATCGGCCCGCGCGACATGGCGAACAATGCCGTGTTCATGGCCCGCCGCGATACCAACGAAAAGAAGGGCGTCGGCAAAGATGAGTTTGTCGCGGGCATCGTCGATCTGCTGGAAGATATCCAGCAGAGTCTGCTGAAGCGCGCGCTCGATTATCGGGCGGAGAACACGAAGGCAATCGATTCGTACGAGGATTTCGTGCAGTTCTTTACGCCGGAAAACAAGGAGCGCCCCGAAGTGCATGGTGGATTTGCGATGAGCCACTGGTGCGGTGGCACGGAGTGCGAGGACAAGATCAACGACGATCTGTCCGTAACGATCCGCTGCATTCCGTTTGAGCGCGAGGAGAGTGGGGCGGGATCCTGCGTTTGCTGTGGTCAGCCGAGCGCCGGCCGTGTGGTTTTTGCCAAGAGCTACTAATCTATTGCGTATTTCGTATTGCGTGTTGCCCATGGAGGCAAGGTGTTCTAGATTATCCGGATTATGCGAACTATTTCCCCACTCTTGATGTGTTTCCTGGTCGGGTTCCTTGTGGCCGGATCGGTTTTGTCCGTTGCGGCCGAACCTGCGTATGTTGTTGAAGAGCAGGGGCGTGGCACCTGGCGGGCTGTTTTCGACAAGAAGATGGATACGCCCGCCGAACAATGGGCCTATGCGCGCACAACCCAGAACAAGGGCTGGTTGCGCAAGGCGGATCGCCGGATGCTGTATCTCGTACGCCGTTGGCCCAACAGTAAGGAGGCACCGTTGGCAGCCCGGGCGCGGGCCGATATGCTTTATGCGCGCGGCAAGCTTGAGGATGCGTTCACTGCCTACCAGTTCCTGATCGACAACTATTCGAGCCGGATGGCGGACTATGATTCCGTGCTGGAAAGCCAGTTCGAGATTGCAACCGCGATCATGGATCGACGCCGCATGCGTTTGCTGTTCGGCGGTTTCAAGGCCCCGGAATATGCGGTGGATTATTTTGAAACGGTGATCCGGAACGGTCCGCAATGGGGGCGGGCGGCCGAAGCGCAGTATATGATTGGCCAGTGCCATCAGGAATCCGACGACTACGAACTGGCCATCGCCGCCTATGCCTTGCTGGGCTACCGTTATCCAGACAGCCGTTTCGCCGAGGAAGCCGCCTGGCGGCAAATCGTTTGTCTGGGCCAGTTGCGGGAAGAGTATCCCAACAGTCCGGAAATGCTGGACCGTACATTGGTCGCGACCACCGTTTTCTTGTCAACCTTCCCGAACTCGGCATATCGGCCGGGCATTATCGATCTGCGGAACGAGCTGTATGAAGTGCGGGCCGGGGCGATGCTGGAAACTGCCGAGTTCTATGCCCGGGTACCGAAAAAATCCAAGGCTGCCATTCTCTACGGAAAGGCGATGATCGAGGAATACCCGAAGAGCGGGCTCGTTCCGGATGCCCAGGAGAAGGTTGACGAACTTGAAGAAATCCTGCGGCAGCCCGAAGAGGACGACACGCCGCTTGCTCCCCATTCCAAACCCCTTCCATTCGGTTAAGGATGTCGACAATGACGAAGGTATCGTTTGCAGCATTTCTTGCCGGGTTGACCTTGGTTGGCCGTGTGCTGGCCGTCGACATGGAGGTGCCGAAGGAGATCCCCGACACACCGTTCGATATCCGGGCCGGGCGCCTGGAGTACACCAATGAAACCCTGATTGCCAGCGGTGGGGTTACGGGCCAATTCGAGAATGTCACCCTGACGGCGGACCGACTTTCGTGCAATACGGAATCCGGCGAGATGCATCTGGATGACCATATCCATTTCGAGCGCGGTAACGTGGTTTGGAATGGATCGTCGTTGGACTACAACTACTTGACGCAGACCGGAAACTTTGGACCTTCGTCGCTGGACTTCGACCCCGTATTGATGAGCGTGGACCGAATCGAGCGGGTTTCGACCAACGAATACCTCCTGCGCGGAGCCACATTTACGACCTGCGCAAAGGACCGTCCCCACTACCGGGTGAAGGTGAAGGAAGCCCGACTGCTCAATGAAAAATACCTGAAGGCCAAGGGGGCGACGTTCTACCTTGGCAATGTGCCGGTGTTGTATGTCCCGTTCTGGCGACAAACGCTGAGTAGCAGTATTTTTACGTTTCGTTTGGGATACAGCAGCGAGTGGGGCGGCTATGGCCTTGTGCGGGCGACCGTTCCGCTGACCCCCGAAATTTCAGCGATCTCCGACATTAATCTCTACAGTCAGCGGGGCGTCGGCCTGGGGCAGGGCCTTGCCTGGGATTCGGAGAGCACCACGGGCGAGGTTGGCGCATTTTTCCTGCACGACCAGGATCCGTTCAATAAATATGTGCTGCCGGATATAGGCCGGGACCGGTATCGCTTCAAGTTGGAGCAGCTCTATCGTTTTTCCGATACACAGTATGTCAACACGAAGTGGAACTACCTGAGTGATCCAGTGATCCTGAAGGAGTTTTTCCGGTCCGAATACCATCAGTATGCGCAGCCGGAAAACTATGCGTCGTGGGTCTACGGCAACGCTGTGCTGGGAACGGAGGCGTTTGCCAATTACCGGCTTAACGATTTCTACGACAATACCGACCGGGTGGAGTATTCGGCCGACCTCTACCGTACGCGCATAGCCGGCACGCCGTTCTACTTCCAGAGTGAAAACTCCATCGCATGCCTGAACCAGGTGTTTGCCGATACCAACCTGCTCGATAATGTCGATTCTGTGCGCCTTGATTCTGCGAATACGGTCTTTCTACCGCAGCGCTACGGGTTTGTCAGTGTTGTTCCCCGTGCAGGGTATAGGGCCACGTACTATTCTACGAATCCCTTGGACAAGGGCGATGAATACCGCGGCATTGCCGGGGCAGGCATGGAAGTGTCCATGCAGGCGACGAAGGTGCTCTCGAACAGGGAGCGCTGGTACGGCAAGGGGCTGCGGCACAAGATTGAGCCCTATTTCGATTATATCTATGCTGATTCATCGTCGGAAACCAACCGAGTATACCGGTTCGACACCATCGACACCTTGATGGATGAAGAGAACGTGAAGATCGGGTTGCGCAACGTGCTGCAAACAAAACGGAACAACCGGGTGTCACGCTTTATCGATGTCGACTTGTATACGCATTACCTGATCGAGGACAACGGAACGTCGGATAATTTTGATTCGCTGTTTGTGGATGCCCGCATGCCGCTTACGCAAAGAACCACGCTCGATGTGGATGGCGAAGTGGATTGGAACGAGGGTGTGGTTCCGTTTTTCTATACCCGCTATTCCTACCGGAAGAGTCGCGAGCTGATCGTGTCCATGGAGCACCTCTACCGCGAGATGCAGAACCAGTCCCTGTGGTCGCCACGCGTCGACCTGTATCCGGAAGGCCGCTATTCCATGTTTGGATACGCCCGCTACGACGACCGCACGAACGATATAGAAGACATTGCCATTGGCGGATATATGAACTGGTGCTGCATGCGCTACGGTCTTGGCTATCATTTCTACGACCAGAACGAACATAGCATCATGTTTTCGATCGGCCTTTCGGCCTTTCCCGAAGCCAGCATTTCCAGCGGTTTCTGACCTAGTTGATCTCGACCGTTGCGCGGTAAAAGATGGTTTGCTCGGCCGCATGAACGGAATCGGTATATGGCGGTGCGACCACGTTGGTCATCCAGGTGTAAAAGCCTTCCGCAAGGTTGGTGGACCAATCGATCCCATACACCCGGGGGGAGACCGCATCCCAGGACACCATGGACTGCCCGTTGGTCCGTTCCATGCGTAGCTTGAACACCGATTGTCCGTTGGTGGGGTCGGTACCGGCCACATATTCCTGCCAAGTCGGCGCGCCGTCGGCATCCTGGTCGAGTGCAACGTCCACCGGATAATTCGTGAGAGCGAAGCCGGCCATCCAAGATTCGGGGACGGCATGGTTTTTGAGGTAGAGCAACTTTTCGAACATCCGCTCGTAAAGTTTTTCGTGGCCGGCAGTGACAGGGTGGATATCGAATGCGGATAGCGGAAGTTGCATGTAGTCGGGTGTTGCATGGGGTGAGCCGGCATAAAGCTCTTCACCGTACCCGTGGTGGAGAAATCCACCGTGGATGTTGCTCAGCAAAAAGCATCCGTTGCTGGCCGCCACTTCGGCAATGGTCTGATTGGCTAAACGTGTGGTGGGTGAAGCATTGGTCAGGTGGCTCATGGTTCCATCGAGGTTTGCACTGTATCCGTCGAAGGGATCGTAATAGGTGCCCAAAATGATATCCGGAACGGGGCTGTTGTTCTGCAGGTTGGTGACAATCGAGGTCAGGTTCGTCCGATACAGCGCGAGGTCCTGAAGGGATACAAAACCGTCTTGTATGCTTCCGAGCAGGTCGTTGCCGCCGATGTAAACCACCACGAGATCGGGATGCCGGTTTTTGACGGCCGTTAGATGGCCGTTCCAATCTGCGCTCCACTGACTGGCCGTCGAACCTGAAACCGCACTGTTGTTCTGGGAAATACCCGGCCACAATGTAGCAAGGGTATTGGTCTTTGCCGGGATGCCGGTGATGCTATCACCGAAGAGCATATCGGCCCATCCGTACAGTTCCGATGCCTGGGGATTCACCCCTCGGGAAATACTGTCGCCCACGATATCGAAAACCGCATATTCCTTGCTTTGCGCAACCGGCAAGGTGCGGAAGCATATCAGGAGCGCCAGGATTGACGCGGCTCTTCCCATTTAAGGCCTCCGCTTTAAAGGGGTGAGGGCTTATTTCCCGATCAGCTTGAGGAACTCGTTGCGGGTGGACTGTTCCCTTCTGAAACTCCCCAGCATCGCGGACGTCACCATGCATGAGTTTTGTTTCTCCACCCCGCGCATCATCATGCACAGGTGTTGGGCTTCGATGACCACGCCCACGCCTTCGGGGGCTATGGATTCCATCAGGGAAGTTGCCACCTGGTTGGTGAGGCGTTCCTGGATCTGTAGCCGGCGGGCGAAGAGGTCGACAATGCGGGCCAGCTTGCTGACGCCCAGCACCTTGCCTTCGGGTATATAGCCGATATGGCACTTGCCAAAGAACGGGAGCATATGGTGTTCGCACAGGCTGTAGAGCTCGATGTCCTTGACGATGATCATGTGGTTGTCATCCACCGTGAAAATGGCGTTGTTGATGACATCCTCCAATTTTTGACGGTAGCCGCGGGTAAGGAATTCCATGGCCTTGGCTGCGCGGTTGGGTGTGTCGAGCAATCCTTCGCGCTCCGGATCTTCGCCAATGCGGGAAAGCAGTTCGGTGTACAGTTCGTTCATTATAATCTCCGTTAAACTGCCCAGAGGCTATGTTTTCCGGCGGAGTCGCGCAAGTACGATTACTCCTTCAACCACCATCCATGCCTGCAGGATGGCAATGATTAGGCCTATTCCGAGCAACAGCCATTTTTGATCATCGAGAAAGTTCATGAGATTAATGGCCATAGCCCAGCCGGTCATGGCAATCATGAACACCATGGGGATGGCCGTGAAGACGATGGGCGTGTTCTTTTTTGCGAGCCAGACTGTAATCACCATCAAGGCCAGGCCGCCCAGTAGTTGGTTCACCGCACCAAACAACGGCCAGAGTGCGAGGGCGCCCTTACCCCCACCGCTGGAAAAGGCCAGCACCAGCGCGGTGCTGACGGCGATGAAGGTGGCCGGGTGCTTTTTACCGAGCACGGAAAACCTTCCGGACCCGGCCATCTCGGAAATGACGTAGCGTTGCAGGCGGGTGGCGGTGTCCAGCGTGGTTGCAGCGAAGGAAGCAACAAAGACGCCCATCAGCGTGACGACAAGATCCCTGGGGATGCCAAGCCCTGAAATCAGGTTGGTCGAGCCGTTAACAAACGCGGCGATTTTTGCACCCAGTCCCTGGGCCGATTGCCAGCTGGGATACTGCTGGCTGAAGGCTTCGGCGCCAGTGTAGACAACGCCGGCTTTTTCGATGCCAAGCCCAATGCCGGCACCGCAGGCGATAATCACCAGCACGGCAAGCATGCCTTCGAGCAACATGCCGCCATAACTGATCGGTTGGGCGCTGGCCTCTGTATCGCATTGCTTGGAGGAGGTTCCGGATGAGACTAGGCAGTGGAAACCGGAAATCGCGCCGCAAGCCACCGTTATGAACAGAAGCGGTATGATCGCCGGCGCACCGGTAGCCGCAAGCTGGGCGGGGGGCGCCACCATCGGAGGATGCACAATCACAACGCCGAGCATCAAAAGAACCATGGCGATGCACAGTTGAAACGCATTGATGTAGTCTCTGGGTTGCAGCAGGGTTGTCACGGGCAGGGTGGACGCGACATAGGCGTAGATGAGAAGCAGGATCACCCAACTGCCTACCGAGGAAAGGGGCCCGATGTCGGGCAATTCAACGGGATGGTGGGCGCCCAGCACAATGGTTCCATACATCAAGACCGTTGCAATGATTCCATAAACAATATGGGATTTCCCTTTCTTGTAGACCATGAATCCAAGCCAAATGGCGATCGGAAGCTGTAGCCACACTGGGATCACTGAATCGGGAAAGATGCTGAATACCGAAGCTATGACGACACCGAAAATCGCTACGACAATCCAGAGGGCAAAGAAAATGATGAGCATGAACAGGTATTTGACCCGGGGAGCGATGATGCTGCCGGCCAGATCGCCGATGGTTCGTCCGTCGTTCCGAAGGGATATCACCATTGATCCAAAGTCATGAACCGCTCCCATGAAAATAGATCCGATCAGGATCCACACCAGTGCCGGGAGCCATCCCCATATGATTGCAATGGCTGGGCCGACGATGGGACCGGTGCCTGCAATCGATGTGAAATGGTGCCCAAACAGCACCATCTTGTTGGTGGCAACATAATCGACGCCGTCATAGTGGGTTTCACTCGGACATTTGGCGGATTGGTCAATCTTGAAAATCTTGCGGGCAAGGAAGCGTCCATACGTGTTGTAGGCAATGATGTATAAGACGAATGCGAGTGCCGCAATAATGAGAGAATTCATATCCAAATCCTTTTCAAAAACTGGGCCAGTTCTACCGATTACAGTCACTCGATAAAAGTCGATTGTTGGATCAATCGGGACGTTGCGGGATGCTGCAATCAAGCTTGGTCCATCCGTCTTCCGTCGTCTGCCAGCTAAGGCTTCCATCGAGTTGCTGGGTCCGGTGTTGCATCAATTTCAATCCCAGCCCACTTTCAACTTTGGGTGGAAGGGGGTTGCCGTCGTTGATCACGGACAACCGATAGCAACCCTCGCCGACCTGCAATTGCACCGAGATGTTTTCCGCCTTGCCATGCCGCACGGCATTGGTAATGGCCTCCTGGGTTATGCGATACAGCTGGTGTTGTATATATCGAGGGATCGAAGCGTGGTCCTCATAGATCTCCAGATCAAAATGCACCGCCGCGGTATGGCTAAAGTGATCGGCCACTTCCGATACCGCGCTCATAAAGCCGGTGGTTTGATCAGAAAAAAAGTGATCCACAAACTCCAGGTTCTCAATGATGGCGCTGTTTTGACTAATCATGTCGTTCAGTCGAGACACCTTCGGGGCGTCTGGGCTGCCTTCAAACATCAACAAGCTCAGCAACCGGTCGCTCTTCTGCTTCATCTTCCCAAGGGAGAGACCGATATCCTGAAGCAAAATGTTACTCAAAACGGTTTGAGCCGTCTCATGGTTCT
>JBNLGU010000006.1:0-57592 GCA_050306215.1 Pontiella sp. | reverse complement strand
GCACTTCGTGGCTCATGCGCTTGCGCCGGTCGATCTTGAGCAGGAGCCGATGCAATTGCCGGGTCAGCAGTTCCGGCAGGGGTTGGTCCATGTTGGCTTCGAAAATTGAGGTTTCGCATTCCAGGTTTTCGGCAATCTGGTCGATCCGGTTGAGCAATACGGTTTTTCCGACCCCCCTTAGTCCCAGCAGGATAAGGCTTTGCACGGCATGTCCGTTCCGGGCCCGTTTGATGATGTTTTCCGCATCGCGCAGGATGTTTTCGCGGCCGGCCAACTCCGGAGGGGGTACTCCGGCCCCCGGACTGTAGGGATTGTTGGTTAGATCCATGAGGTTTTCCCTTTAAGTTATCTTTGTTTGGTCGATAGAACCTAACAATCCTTAACTCAAATGGAAAGCGGATTCAGCGCCGCCCTGTTCCGATAAGTTAGGTTGATTAAACCAAACTTATATAACTTGCCTGTCTTCCCCGTCTAAATGATAAAAACCCGATAGGGTAAACTTTGGCGGTGGCGGATGATCGCGGACGCACCAAAAGAGGGTGATCCCACAGAACCGGCGGGGCCTCGGACCCCGCCCTACACATGATGTGACGGTCACACCGGTGATTAAAATGCCCTAATCAATGGCTCTGCGTTCTTTGTATCTCCGCGCGGTCGAAACACAGCACCGGTCAGGGACTCTAGATCCGCTCCTTCTCGAAGTATTTTGTGTGGAGCAACTGGTGCGAGACGTGGCCCAGGGGTTTTCCGAGGAATTCTTCGTAGATCCTGGCGATATCCGGGTTTTCGTGCGACTTGCGCAGCTTTTTGCCTTCGTCCTCGGCATAGATCGCCTTGATTCGGGCTTCGCGGACGGCGTTGGTGGTGATGCGCGGCTGTCCCCCACCCCCGATGCATCCGCCGGGGCAGGTCATCACTTCAATAAAGTGGTACTCCGCCTCGCCGGCGCGGATCTTTTCCACCAGCTTGCGGGCGTTGCCAAGCGTATGCGCCACGGCAACCTTGGCCGTCACCCCTTCGAGGAAATTCCATTCAGGCAGTGTTCCCTCGATAGTGATTGCAGCTTCTTTGATGCCTTCGAGTCCGACGACCGGCGTAACATGCAGGTTTTCAAAGGGCAGCGTACGTCCGGTAACCAGCTCGTAGGCGGTACGCAGCGCAGCTTCCATCACGCCGCCGGTATTGGCGAAAATGTCGGCGGCGCCGGAACCGAGCCCGAGCGGCGCATCCATTTCCGAATCCTCGAGGGAGACAAAGTCGATGCCGGCCTGGGTAATCATGCGGCCGAGCTCGCGGGTGGTGAGCACAACATCGACATCCTGCACGCCGCTGGAGTTCATCTCTGCGCGGGCGGCCTCGAACTTCTTTGCAGTACAGGGCATGACGGAGACCATGAACATCTCTTCCGGCTTCCTGCCGAGCTTCTGGGCATAGTAGGTTTTCACCATGGCGCCCATCATTTGCTGCGGCGACTTGCAGGTGGAGAGGTTGTCGAGCATGTCGGGATAGTAGTATTCCATGAACTGGATCCAGCCCGGCGAGCAGCTGGTAAACATCGGCAACGCCACCTGTTCCCCGTCAACCAACGCCTTCTTGAGGCGGGTCAGCAACTCGGTCCCCTCCTCCATGATGGTCAGGTCGGCCGAAAAGTTGGTGTCGAAAATGGCATCGAAGCCCATGCGGCGCAGCGCGGTGGTCATCTTGCCGGTCACCAGCGTGCCGGGCGGCATGTCGAAGCATTCACCCAACGCAGCGCGAATGGCCGGCGCGGTCTGGACCACGACGACTTTTTTGGGATCATCCAGCGCGGCCCAGACTTCGTCGGTATGGTCGCGTTCGGATATGGCACCGACGGGACAGACGGCGGCGCATTGCCCGCACTGCACGCAGGTGACGGTATCGAGGTTCTTCCCGAAAGCCGGGCCAATGGTCGTCTTGAAACCACGGCTCTGCGGGAACAGGGCGGATACGGTTTGTGTTTGCGTGCAGACGGTTACGCAACGTCGGCAGGAGATGCACTTTTCGCTGTTGCGTACCAGGCCGACGGTGCTTTCGTCTTTGTATCGCGGGGCCTTGGCACCTTCGTAGCGTAGCTTGCGAATGCCGAGATCGCGCGCAATGTTCTGCAGCTCGCAATCCTCGTTGCGGTCGCAAATCTGGCAATCGCCTTCATGTTCGGAGAGCAGCAGTTCCACTACCACCTTGCGGGCTTCGCGCACGCGGCGGTTGTTGGTGTGCACCACCATTTCCTCCGAAACCGGCATGACGCAGGAGGCCACGAGATCCTTGATTCCGTTGATCTCGACCAGGCAGACGCGGCAGGCACCGATGGCCTGCACCTTTTCGAGATAGCAAAGCGTTGGAATGTTGATGCCGGCCTGCTTGCAAGCTTCAAGAACGGTAGTGCCCTCTTCAACGGAAATGGCTTTATCGTCGATGGTTAGATTGATCATGACTCGTTTTCCTTTTCGTTAAGATTGTTCTCGTCCTCGATATCGAGCAGGAAGGACGATTTATCTACCAGGTGTGAACTTCTTCGCGATAGTCGCAACGCAGGCAGCGCTTCGCCTGCCGGATTGCCGTGGCTTCGTCCCACGGTTGCTCGACTTCGTCAAAGTTGCAACGGCGGCGCTCCACCGGAATCAGCGGTTGCTTTTCGCGCTCGAAATTGACGGGGTCCGCATCGGGATCGAAGAAGGTGTCGTTCTTCTTCTCCTCGCGCCAAAAGGCGTTGTCCTTGCCGGTGAGGAACAGGTCGATGCCCGCTGCGGCCTTTTCGCCGTCGGCTACCGCTTCGATCACCGAAGCCGGGCCGGTCGCGACGTCGCCGCCGGCAAAGATCCATTGCTCCGAGGTCTGCTTGGTGATGGCATCCGTCGCCAAATAGCCATTGCGCTGGAGATTCAGTTCGTAGCCCCTACTCAGTCCGGGAAGATCCACGCTTTGGCCGATCGCAGCAATCACTTGGTCGCACGGAACGATATAGTCGGCATCCTCGCCGGCCTCCGGACGCCGCCGGCCGGAGCGGTCGAAGGCCCCGAGTGTCATGGGCCGGCACCGAATACCAACCACCTTTCCATCTTCGACAACGATCTCTTCCGGCGATGTAAGCAGCTGCAACTTCACACCTTCGGTTTCTGCTTCTTCGATCTCTTCCTCGTAGGCGGGCATTTGCTCGCGGGTGCGGCGATAGAGAATCGTGACCGATTCCGCATCGAGCCGGGCGGCGGTGCGGGCGGCATCGATGGCCGCGTTTCCGCCGCCGATAACGACCACGTTTTTACCGACCGGAACCGAGCCGCGAATGTTGTATTCGCGCAGGAAGGTCATGGCTTCGGTCACGCCTTCGGCTTCCTCGCCCGGCAGGCCGAGCTTCAAGCCATCGGGCGCCCCCACCCCGAGGAAGACCGCTTCGTAGCCGGAGTCCTTCAGGCTTTCGAGCGTGAAGTCCCTCCCCAATGCCTTGTTGCATTGGATATCGACGCCAAGCCGCTCGATCATGCGGATTTCGCGTGCCAGTATTTCGCGCGGAAGCCGATAGGCCGGAATGGTTTGCGCCATCATACCGCCGGGCCGCGGAGCGGCTTCGAAGACCTCGGGCTTGTAGCCGAGGCGGGCGAGGAAATAGGCACAGGAGAGGCCGGACGGGCCGGCACCGATAATCGCGACCTTTTTGGCAGCGTTCTTCTTGTTTTCCTTGCACTCGGGCACCTGGATGATCATTTCCTGCTCTACCATGAAGCGCTTGACGCCACGGATGGCGAGCGAGCTATCGAGCGTGGAACGGCGGCAGTGCTCCTCGCAGGCATGGAAGCAAATGCGGGCGCAGGCCGCGGCAAACGGATTGCGCTCGCGGTGTAGCTTAAGGGCGTCCGCATAGCGCTTTTCGCCCACCAGCGAAACAAAGCCGGGGACATCGACCGAGGCCGGGCAGGCACTCTGGCAAGGGGCTCGCACAAGGCCGGCGCAGACGCCGGCTCGGCATTTCTTTTCGCGGATGTGTTCTTCGTATTCCTCGCGAAAGTGGCGAATGGTGGATAGTACCGGATTGGCGGCGGTTTTACCGAGACCGCACAGTGCGGTCTCCTTGATCTGGTTGCCAAGGCTAATGAGCTTTTCAATATCGCCCTCCTGCCCCTTGCCCTCGCATATGCGTTCGAGCAGCTCGAGCAACCGCTTGGTGCCCACGCGGCACGGCGTGCATTTTCCGCACGATTCCTCCTGCACGAATTCCAGGAAGAAACGGGCAACGTCTACCATGCAACTATCCTCGTCCATGACGATCAATCCGCCGGATCCCATGATGGCACCCAGCTCGTTAAGCGATTCATAGTCGAGCGGCACATTGAGGTGCTCCTTGGGAATGCAGCCTCCCGACGGCCCCCCGAGCTGCGCGGCCTTGAAAGGCTTTCCATCGACAATGCCCCCGCCGATGTCGTAAATCAGCTCACCGAGGGAAATGCCGATCGGGACTTCCACCAGACCGGTGTTGTTGACCGCTCCGGCCAATGCAAACACCTTGGTTCCCTTGCTTTTTTCCGTGCCCAGCTCGGCATATTTCCCCGCTCCTTCCAGAAGTATATACGGCACGCTGGCAAAGGTTTCCACATTGTTAAGCAGTGTGGGACGGTCCCAGAGCCCCTTGATTGCCGGGAACGGCGGACGTGGCCGCGGTTCACCGCGATGGCCTTCGATCGAGGTCATCAGGGCGGTTTCTTCGCCACAGACAAAGGCACCGGAACCACGCCGGATTTCGAGATCAAAGGAAAAACCGGAACCAAGGATGTCTTCACCGAGCAAGCCGAACGCGCGCGCCTGATCGATTGCAACCTGCAACCGTTCGATGGCGACGGGATATTCAGCGCGGCAATAGACATAGCCATGGGTTGCGCCTACGGCGTACCCGGCAATGGCCATACCCTCGATCACGCTATGGGGATCGCCTTCCAAGACACTGCGGTCCATAAAGGCCCCTGGATCGCCCTCGTCGGCGTTGCATACCACGCTTTTGAAATCGGCTTCGGCCTCGCTGGTAAACTTCCATTTCAGTCCGGTGGGAAATCCCCCTCCCCCGCGACCGCGCAGCCCGGAGCCCAGTACGCTGTCCACCACCTGGCCGGAATCCATGGCCAGGGTTTTGGCCAAAGCCTGGTAGCCTTTGCAGGCGATATATTCCTTTATTTCCAGCGGGTTGATGTTACCGCAGTTGCGCAGCACGATTTTGTTTTGTCGTTTGAAGTATTCGATATCATCCACTTCGGCGACCGGCTTTCCATTGGCAGCATCCTTGTGCAGGAGCTTGGTGACGATTTCCCCCTTTACGATGTGTTCCGCTACTATGGTTTCCGCGTCTTCTATCGTAATTCCTTGGTAGAAAACGTTATCTGGCATGATCTTAGCGACCGGTCCTGCGGCGCAGGGCCCCATGCATCCGGTTTCAACAACCTTGGCTTTGTGCGCTATGTCGTACTGCTCGATAGCTTTGTTGAACGCCTTGCAGATTTCCAGAGCTCCCGATGCCAAACAACCGCCCCCTACGCATACCAGTATTTCCCTGAATGAACCATCGTGTGTCTTGCGCAAGGCGGGGTCGCGTAGACCTATCTTTTGAAGCTCCTGCGCTTGCAGCTTTTGCAAATCAGACATGGAATGTAGTTTTTCGGTCATGGTTACACGCCCTCCATTTCCTGTTCATAATACGGGGCGAGAATCTGTTTGATGCGGGCCGGTTTCACGCGCTGATGCACATCGTCGTTGATCATGATCGCCGGAGCCAGGCCGCAGGCCCCGAAGCAACGGGCGACTTCGAGGGAAAACTGCTGGTCTTCCGTCGTTTCGCCGACATCGATATGGAGTTCCTTCTTAATGGAATCCAGAACCTGCTTTCCTCCACGAACGTAGCAGGCTGTTCCCAAACAAACCCTTATGACGTTTTCGCCCCTGGGTTGCGTGGAAAAAAACGAGTAAAAACCCACGACACCGGCAACCTCGCTGTAGGGTTTGTCCATCTGCGTTGCGATATGGCGAAGCACCGTTTCCGGCAGATAGCCAAACAGCGCTTGAGCAATCTGAAGTACCGGTATCAGCCCCCCCTTGGTTTCCTTGTATTCTACCAGTATCTGGTCCAGCTGTCCAAAAAGCTCTTTGTTGTCTCTTTTTACTGAACAGCAACAGTTTACAGTATCTTTATTATCCATCATCGCACAGATACCTTTCCGGGGTTTGATGTGAGAATCATGAGAAATCCACACGCCAACATACCTATGAACCCGTATAGTTCAACATGGTAAATACATACGCATAATAATTATATTAAATATCGATATTCTTCAATCGATATTTAATCACCTTTTTTTTGGGATGGTTTTTATCCGGTTTTATTCAACTAATATTTTTCATATCTATATATTGTTAAGCAAAATGTGAGTATATATAAAATGATGATAAATAGGAGGTTGGACGACCGGAATGAGCAAATTATGGCATTGAAGAATCATGAATGGTTATTTGCTGCATCACCACTTAACCAAGCTCATACATCCCGTTATTTTAGCTCTTGAGCATTTTATCTGATAGTTGTGTAGGACAAGGTCCAAAACCGCGCCAATTCCTGTTGGGCCCCCTCTTCCGGAACATCCTCCACTGCCAAAACGAGGACTGAAATGTGGATCGTGGCTACGGAATTCCTTAGAAGAACTTCATGTTGAGGCGTTCGACTTAACAGCTCATAACTCTGTGAAGAGAGTTGGCTACAAATCTATTGGAATGATAAAGTAATTCCGAAAAAGGCTAAAAGAAAGGGAACTAGCTCATGCGTATACGGGATCCCTGTTCGTAGAGAACCCAAACTACCGGAACATGTGCTGCATTATATTCTTTTGTTTCCAGTATACACTACGGAGAGCCGCCATTGTTTACTTCGTACATATTCCCCACTAGAAGTGGAATGTAAGCAATAAGCTCATTTTGACTGACGGTTAAGCCACATACCTAGAATTGTAATATCGGAAGGGTTCACACCGGAAATCCGCGAAGCTTGGCCCAGGTTTTCGGGTTGTATTTTTTTAAGCTTTTCGCGTGCCTCATAACGCAGGCTTTTAACGGAATCATAATCAAAACCCTTTGGAATAAGCTGTTTTTCCTGTTTTTGAGCGTTCTCGATACGTTCCTTTTCCCGCTTAATATATCCGGCATATTTTATTTCGATTTCCACCTGTTTCGTGACATCAACATCCAGCGGCTGCGGATCCTGCGGGAGCATGTCATAGGTCGTTTCCGGCCGTCGAAGTAGTTGTGCTAGGGAATGACCTTCATGGAAGACCTTTTCGAGTCGCTTTGATTCGGCATCAATCTGATTCCATTGGGTAGATATTTCGTTGATGTCTTCTTTCGAAACAATCCCGAGGTTCTTGGTTTTATCCAATAACCTGAAATAAACGTTGTCCTGACGCAGCATCAGGCGATGCTCTGATCGCGAAGTAAACATGCGGTATGGCTCATCTGTTCCCTTCGTTACCAAATCATCGATCAAAACCCCTATATAACTCTCATTGCGGCTCAACGTGAATGGATCGCGCCCAAGCGATTTGAGCGCTGCATTTGCGCCTGCAACGAAACCCTGTCCGGCCGCCTCTTCGTACCCGGTTGTCCCATTAAGCTGACCCGCAAAATAGAGGTTTTCCACTCGTTTGGTCTCCAAGGTATGAAAAAGCTGGGTTGGATTGGCATAATCATACTCGATGGCGTAGCCGGGACGTAGAATTTCGGCTTTTTCCAATCCCACGATGGAATGGATCATTTCTTCCTGTACCTCCTCGGGAAGGCTGTTGGAGGTTCCATTGGGATAGAGTCGGATATTATTGCGTCCTTCCGGCTCCACAAAGACGTGGTGGGCATCCCTGCCGGAAAACTTGACGATTTTATCTTCAATCGATGGACAATAGCGAACGCCAGTACCTTCCACCATCCCGCCGTACATCGCGCTCTTTTCGAGGTTGTCCGCAATGATCTGATGGGTTTTTTCATTCGTATGGGTCAACCAACACGGAATCTGGTCCGCTCCCGGCATCCAGGGATGCAACTCCGGTTGTTCCACGTGGAACATGGATCTACCTCCAGTACTGACCGCCCCGTGTTCCACGTGGAACATTTTCCATTCTTTCCGTGCCATACGGGAGAAGAAGGGTGGGGGATTGTCGCCAGGCTGAATCTCCATTTTTGAATAATCGACCGAATCTTTGTGTATCCGGGGCGGCGTTCCAGTCTTGAGGCGGCCAAGCTCGAATCCAAAGCGGCTAAAAGAGGCCGATAACTCCTCGGCGGATTCTTCTCCCATGCGCCCCTGCTGAATGCTCTTCATCCCGATCAGAACCCTTCCACGGAGAAACGTACCGGTGCATATGACTACGGATCCCGCATCGATATCCCCGGAGGTTCTACTTGTAATCCCTTGAATTCTACTATTCTTCGCACGAATGGCGGTTACAACATCATCCAACAGGTCCAGATTCTTCTGCATACGCAGCACAGCCTGGATGCGAACCGGAAATAGATCCTTATCGCATTGCAAGCGGTTTGACTGCACGGCGGGCCCCTTGCGGGTATTGAGCATGCGATATTGGATACCCGTATAATCGGCATTTCGACCCAGTTCACCGCCCAATGCGTCCAACTCTGAAACGATATGCGATTTGGCAATGCCGCCTATGGAAGGATTGCAGGGTAGGCGGCCAATCAAGGATTGATTAAGGGTCACCAACAGGGTTTTGGCACCCAAACGCGCCGAAGCCAATGCGGCCTCGTATCCTGCATGCCCTCCACCCACAACAATTACATTATATAAAGACTTATTCATATATACTTATAAAATTCCGGTAAGCTCGGGATCCTCTCAAGAGTTAATGTCATGGTCAACAAGGAGATGTAAATAATAACCTACAATAGCACGCTTTAACCCGTAAGGTTTCAAAAACTCAATCGAATTTACAAGGTATACAGCAAACCTAAGGCGATGCGCGCTATGTGCGGAGATGTCATGGATCAATCGGTTGCGGGATTGCCATCATGGGCATGTGGGAATAGTATCGAAGTAGAAAGGGATAAAAAATGAAGGTCATGATATCCGGATCATCTGGGTTAATCGGCTCGGAACTGAAGAAAAGCCTCGAGCGGGATGGGCACAGCACCGTTTCCCTTTCACGTAGCTATGAGGAACCCATCGATTTTTCCGGTGTTGATGCCGTAGTGCATCTGGCCGGCGAACCGATTGCCGAAGGACGGTGGACGGAAGAAAAAAAACAACGCATTAGAGCGAGCCGTGTGGATGGAACAGCACAGTTAGCCGGACAGGTAGCATCCAGTACAAATAAGCCTAGGGTTTTTATTTGTGCTTCCGCTATAGGATATTATGGAGACCGTTCCAGCGAGGTTCTGGATGAAACCAGCAAGCCTGGTAACGGCTTTTTGCCTGATGTATGCAAACAATGGGAAGATGCCGCGCAACCGGCCCGCGATGCCGGCGTACGTACTGTACACATACGAACCGGCATTGTTTTGTGTGAGCAGGGTGGGGCACTAAGGAAAATGCTTACGCCGTTCAAGTTGGGGGGTGGAGGCGTTCTTGGTAGTGGAACCCAGTATATGAGTTGGATAAGTCTCGCCGACGAGATCGCCATCATCCGTTACCTCATTGATCATTCGGAAGCCATGGGCGCATTCAACCTGGTTGCTCCAAATCCCGTTACCAACAAGGAATTCACCAAAACCCTGGGACATCTCTTGAAACGCCCAACCCTAATTCCCATGCCGGCGTTTGCCGTACGTTTATTGTTCGGCGAAATGGGAGATTCTCTTCTTCTTGCAAGCGAACGGGTAGTACCAAAAAAAATCATCGATTCCGGATACCAGTTTATACATCCCACATTGGAACTCGCCTTGCGGAGCATATTGAAATGAAAAAGTCCAACGCACTAGAACGCATTCATCAACAAATGGCGGAACGGGAGAAGGGTTACCGAGCCAAGGCCCTGAAGCTTTACCCGCATGTTTGTGCCAGCTGCGGCCGCGAGTTTAGTGGCGCTAAACTAAAAGAACTTACGGTTCACCACAAAGACCACAATCATCAAAACAATCCGCCGGATGGAAGTAATTGGGAGTTGCTGTGCATTTATTGCCACGACCATGAACACGAAAAACATAAAATGAAGGGATTTGGCGGTGGTTCGGATCAGTCCGTTAAACTTGGTGGTTTTTCGGCGTTTGAAGGTCTGGATGCCCTCTTTTCAAATCGAAGCGAGGATGAAAACAAAGATTAAATGTAACATCTGCCCTAAAGGATGCGAACTCGCTCCCGGTGAAATCGGAGATTGCGGGGTGAGGGAAAACATTGGCGACAAGATTAGATGCACGACGTACGCCCAACCCTGTTCATTCAGCATAGATCCCATCGAAAAGAAGCCGCTATACCACTTTCTACCGGGATCCCCGATTTTCTCCATGGCGACAGCAGGTTGCAACCTGCACTGCAAACAATGTCAAAATTGGCAGATTTCGCAGGTCGGAACGTCTTTTTCAAAGCGAGCAGACGTATATCCGGAAGATATAGCGCGCATGGCGATCGAACACGATTGCCCTTCCATTGCCTATACCTATACCGAACCGCTGGTTTCGTACGAATACACCTACGACTGCTGCAAAGCCGCGGCGGAGCAGGGCATAAAGAACGCTTTGGTGACAGCGGCCTTTATCAATCCGGAACCCCTTCGTCGCATCTGCCAGTATGTCGATGTTGCCAATGTCGATCTTAAAGCGTTTTCCGACGTATTCTATCGCAACATTTGCGACGCAAGGCTCCAGCCCGTATTAAAAGCGCTTACCGTGATGAAGGAATGTGGTGTACTATTGGAAGTTACAAATCTATTGATCCCAACACTCAACGACTCGGAAGAGGAAACCCGGCAGCTCTGCGAATGGGTTGTAGAACACCTCGGGAATCAGACCCCAATTCATTTTTCGCGCTTTTTTCCGCAAAACAAACTCAAACATCTCCCGCCCACGCCGGAAGAAACCATACTGAGCGCCCGCCAAATTGCGATCGAGGCCGGATTACACTTCGTGTATGTGGGCAACATGTCCGATGGGGCAGGGGAAAACACGTGGTGTCCAAACTGCGAAACACTGTTGATTCAACGAAGAGGCTTCGAAGTATTGAACAACGTTCTAGAGAACGGATGCTGTCCTACATGCGCGGCACCGATCCACGGACTGTGGAACCACGCGCCTTAACGATTCAACGATTTAACGATATCGGCCAATTCGTCCGGATCAATATCGCCCAGTTCCAGATTGCGCCTTTTGAGTTCGTCCTCGATCTTTGAAATCAGCTCGGTGAGGTATTCATGACTCTCATCGGATCCCATCAGGACATCATATTTATCGCCTTTGGTAATTCGCACATGTCCATCATCGGCATCAAATCCAACGCCAAGTAACCGAACAATTTTCTTTTGGATTCCGGAGGACATTTTTTTATGAAACCTGCTTGAACAGCTGATGGTTAATGGCTAGGTTTTCGCACTCATTCCTGCCGAATGGTGTAATGGCAGCACAAGCGGCTCTGACCCGCTTAGTCTAGGTTCGAGTCCTAGTTCGGCAACCATTTTCCCTCTACGCTGAGAAAAGCGACTATCGATTGCTTCCAGATCAGCTGACCCTTATGGGCATGATCACGTACAGGAAGGGTACATTCGTCTTAATCACACCAGGGCTCAGTTCGTCCGAGAGTTCCAGGTAGATCTCATCGCTATCCAAATGCTTGAGCGGTGCCATCAAGAACGCCGGATTAAAAGCGATCGTGATGTCCTTGCCCGAATACTTCACCGGAACGCTTTCATGCGATTCGCCGACTTCCGGGGAGGAAGTAATCAATTCCATCCGGTTTTCAGTGATTTTTACCTTAACCGACGCGGCCTGGTCATCGAGCATCAACGATACGCGGCGAATGGCGCTCTGCAGCATTTCGCGGTCAACCGCAATACGCTCTTCGCATTGGGAAGGAATGACCTGGCGGTAATTCGGATAGGTGCCGTCGATCAACTTGGAAATAATGAATATATTCCCGAATTCGAATGCCACTTGCGTAGCGGATGTCTTGATCAGGGCCTCACCATCATCATCCAGTGTTTTGATGAGCTCGTTGACCGTCTTGGTGGGAACTACAATATCGAGTTCGGCTGCATCATGGATGTCGAGTTCCTGTTCCACCAGCGCCAGTCGGCGGCCATCGGTGCACACGGTCGTAAGCTTGTTGTCCCTGAAGGACATCAGGGAACCATTCAAAATGGCCCGGGATTCGTCCGTAGAGGCCGCGTAGGAGGTTTTCTGAAGGATATCCTTCAAGGTACCCTGCTTGAGCTTGTAGGACGAACTCTCCTCGAATGTGGGCATGGGGGGAAAGTCGCCGTTCGAAAGGCCTTCAAGTTTACAATTGTAGGAGCCGGATACGATTTGCGCGACATCGTCGTTGCTTACGTCAATCTCGACCTGATGGTTGGGAAGGTCCCGGCAGATACTGAAAAAGCGACGGGCAGGCAGTGTGGTGGACCCATCCCGCTGAATATCGGCCTCGATGCTGGTGCGTACACTGACTTCCATGTCGGTGGTGGTAAGCGTCAACTTTCCATTGCCTGCTTCGAGCAACACATTCGAAAGAATGGGCAAAGTGGTTCGTTGGCCAACCACAGACTGCACCTTTTGCAGGGCCTCCAGAATCTGATCCTTCTCGATGCTGAACTTCATTAACAAGCCTCCCGTTATATAGATATATCCTATTTATAAATTCACTATTATTATTAGTCTGTAGATAACCGCTTTAAAACGTACCTATTTTTCGTAACCCCGTCACCCGTAAAAGTTTGAAAACATGGATAAATCTGTTGATAAGTCGTGGATAAACCCGCCGACCTGTTCACAAACGCGGGTTATTGAAATCATTAATATTCCGCTCACAGGTTATCCCGTTTTTATCAACAGGTTCAGGAATTATGAGGAATGCATGCATGGTGTCAAAATAATTGGATGGGAGAAGCCCGCATAAACAGAAAAAACCGCCAACGGAGTGACGGTTCCTTTCGTTGAAGATAGCATGCATCAGCCCTTTTGAGCCGCCTTAACGCAGTTTTTTGTCACCTTATCCTTAAGTAGGGCGATGGTTTGCTGCAATCCACGATCCTCCTTGGCCCGTTCGGTGACCTGATCGTGCGCATACAGGATTGTCGCGTGGTTGCGGTTGAAGGCTTCGCCAATGACCGGAAAGGACTGGGATGTCATTGTCCGGGATAGATGCATGGCAATCTGGCGCGGCCACGCGATGTCCTTTGAACGCCTCTTACCGGTTATGTCGGCCGGGCGAAGATCAAAATGCTCCGCCACCGTGCGTTGGATGATATCCACGTTGATTGAAGCCTTCGACTCCTTGTCCAGCAAGTCGTGGAGAAGCTCGTCAATTTTTTGGACGTTCACGTGCTGGTTGGTCAGCGACATGAAGGTGGCGACGCGGATCAGGGCGCCTTCCAGGCTCCGAATGTTGGAAGAGACGCGTTCGGCCAGGTAATCGAGCAGTGTGTGGTCGATATTCAGGTGAAGCAGTTCCGTTTTCTTGCGAAGAATGGCCGAGCGGGTTTCAACATCCGGCTTGCCCAACTCCGTGACCAGCCCCCATTCGAAGCGGGAGATCAGGCGGGGGGCCAGACCGGCCATTTCGCTGGGCGTCCGGTCCGAGGTCAGCACGATTTGCTTATGGCTTTCGAACAGGGCGTTGAACGTATGGAAAAACTCTTCCTGAAGGCCGGCCTTCCCATCGAGAAACTGGATATCATCGATGAGCAACATATCGATCTTGCGGTATTTCTTGCGAAAAGCGGAAACACTGCTGTTCTGGATCGCGTCGATATATTCATTAGTGAAGGCTTCGCAGGTGGTATAACAGATCTTTGCCCGCGGCTTTTTAGCGGCAATATGGTTTCCGATGGCCTGCATCAAATGGGTTTTTCCCAACCCAACCCCTCCATAGATGAACAGGGGATTGTAGGTCCGCGACGGCGAATTGGCGGCCGCCATGGCCGCGGCATGGGCAAACTGGTTTGCGGCACCCACCACGAACGAATCAAACGTATAGTTCGGGTTAAGGTTGTGGTTGGGCTTGGATTTTCCGAATCCCAGGCTCGGGATGGAAATAGCGGGTGGGTTGGGTTCGTTTTCCGGCTCGTCCTTGACCACGTCAAAGCAGCTCGAATCGACCTCCAGCGAAATATTCATTTCGCGGCCGCTCACGACCAGGACGGCCTTGCGGATCATGGGAAAATAGTTTTCTTCTAGCCAATCCTTGTAAAAATCGTTGGCCACGGCTAGCCGCATGGTATCGCCCGATTCGGCGACGCACTGGATGACTGCAATCCATCGTTCGTAAATATCGTTCGAAAGGATTCCGCGTAGTTGTTTGCACGCGTCTTCCCAAACACTAGAGCTTTTCTTCTCCATTATGACCTAAATCTTTCCCCTTAACAGGCATACCAAGCTTATTGACAAGTTATTAACAGGTAGTGGTTTCCTGATTTTATTTGTGAGTGAGGAAGGTAGGAAATGTATTCTGCACGCTCAAGGGATTAGGGGGAAAAAAGGGTTAAAAAAAATACCACCACTAAATGTAGTTGTGAGTGTTGCTGATTCCACAATATGGGGGTTCATGTGTTCAGATATCGTTAGTACAAAAATGAATCTTCATAGATGTCGAATCGTGTAAAGCAACCTATTCTAGGGATTTGTGCCCGTGCAAATCGATTAACAGGCTGATATCACCTGAAAAAACGGGCTTTTTGGCGTAGGAACGGTTGGCTACGTACGATAAACATGCACGAACTCTTTGATCTAAAGAAAAAAGAACGGCTCAGGGTTTATCATTCCGACGGGTTGGATTAATAGATTGTAGCGCCGCTGGTCGTGAATTCAATAAAGCCAAAAGATTGGGGTTTTATAGACAATAGAGGCATGGAAGATGCGTTATACATTACGCGAAGATCTTCGGGAGGAAGGTTCATGAAAAAACAAACTATCATCATTGCTGCCATGGCAATCACCATGCCGTTGCTGGCCCAGGAGACCAATAAGCTGGATCAGCCCAATCCGGACACGGCCAAGGAAATGGCTCCGCCGCCGGAGGAAGGAAAGCGGCCTGGGCCAACGGATGAACAGAAGAAGGAGTTCCGGGAGCGCCACATCAAGCTGATGGAGCGTGTCTTGAACGAAATCGGTGTAACCGAGGTGCAACGTGCCCAGATTATTGAGTTGCAGGATGAGCACCGCAAAAAAATGAAGGAAAACTGGATGCGCATCAACGGGGCCCGCCGGGAGCTATCACGGTTGCAGGATAGCGGAGCCGATGCCCAGGAACTGGAGGCTGCAATCCAGGAAGTGTCCGATGCGCAAACGGAGCAGCTGAGGATACTCGTCCGCAACCGCTCGGAGATGGAGCGGATTCTGGGCAAGGAAAAGAACGATCTCTTCATGAACAAGATTCGGGAGTTGTATCGGGAACACGGCCGCCGGCCGGGATCCGGTATGCCCCCTAGGCCGCCTGTTCCCGGTGGGAACATGAGTAGCGGAACTCCTCCGATTCCTTCGGGTAATCAGTCGGATGGCCACGGTTTGCCGCCAACACCTTGACGCCGGATCATAAACAATCAGCTAAATGCCGCTAATTTGAAATTCCGCGGCATTTTTTTTGACAGATAAAAAGGACGGTTTTTCAAAGGAAGTCCCGGCCGGGTTCGTATTCTTCATGCAAACGGAAGGAGCATTGCATGAAAGAAGGAACGCAGAAGGGGTTTTTCGGGAGGCATAGCAAATCCAGCGCCTGGCTCATCAGTCTAGCAATCCACGCCATTCTGGTGGTGTCGGCTGTTTTTTTGGTGGCCATGAAGTTTATTCCCCGGGAAGAGGTCGTCTTCCTTCCCGGGCACTATATAAAACAGCCTAAAGTCCCTGTGAAAAAACCATCGATCCCCACCCCGAAAAAGAACGTAATGCCGAAAAACCTTCCGGTTCCAAATCGGGCACTACCCAAGATCACGTCCATGAAAAGCACGGCGATCCCCGCCATAACGGGGGTTAATGTTGTCAGTTCATTCAGCAACGATTCGCGCTTGGGCGACCTCGTCGGACCGACCTTTGCCCCATTTGGTGACAACCGGGGTTCGGGGAACGAGCTTGTCGGTACCTTCTACGATCTGAAGCAAACCAAGAACGGAGAGCCGACGGGGGTCGATGAGGAGGCCTGCATTGAGATTATCAACGGATTTATTGGTTCCGGCTGGAATGAGCGCAGATTCGAGGATTTTTTCCAGTCTCCGCGCCACAAATATGCCACCTGTTTCATGATGCCACTAATGGGGGCGGACGAAGCGCCCAAGGCCTTTGAAGTGGAGGACAGGGTACAGCCCCGATACTGGGTTTGCCTCTACAAGGGAAGCATCGCGGCTCCAGAAACCGGACGCTACCGCTTTATGGGGCTCGGCGACGATGTGCTCTCGGTTCGGATCGGGAAGAAACTGGTGCTGGATGCGTGTTGGCACAATAAGGAAAAGCGGCTGTCCAAATGGAGCAGCGATGACCGGAACAACCGCCGATATCCCCTGGAAGGGGAAGGGGATAGCTATATCGAGCAAAATTCGACCTTGGTTATCGGTGACTGGTTTACGTTGCGCAAAGGCGAAAGCATCAACATGGAAGTCCTCATCGGCGAGCTTCCCGGCTCGGCATTCTCATGCCGGTTGTTGGTCCAGCAGGAAGGTAAGGAGTATAGAATGGTTCCGTACTCCGGGGGGCTCCGGCCGGTGCTTCCGGTTTTCATGACCGCGCCGATTCCGGAACAGTTGATCGGACCAATGAACATAAGGGACGACGTTGCCACGGTTCAGGGCCCCGTATTCGGCGTTCTTACGAACACGAAATAACTTGCTGAATATTGAAATATATTTGTTTATCTTCGTCTTGATGAAGACGAAGAAACCCAGTCCTTTGCAAGCCGCATTCTGGCTTAATGAACAGGAAATGCGCTACATAATCATAATCTGCGCCATTTTTCTGTTGGGTATGGTTGCCCGCTACTGGTATTTGAAACACGAAAAGCCGAGGGAATATATTCCCAAAGGCATTGAAAAAGTGGAGCAAAGCCATGAGTGACTGTATTTTTTGCAAAATCATTGCCGGTGAAATCCCATCAACGGTCGTCTATGAAGATGATGACGTATTCGTGTTCATGGATATCGGGCCGATTATCAAGGGGCACGCCTTGGTGGTTTCCAAAAAGCACTATGATCCGGTCACTGAAACCCCGGACGACGTGCTGGCCAAATTGCACCAAATAGCCAAGCGCGTGGCCCAGGCGCAAATGAACGAGTTAAAGGCTGACGGGGTCAATATTATGCAAAACAACGGGAAAGCGGCTGGACAGGAAGTGCCGCATATCCATTTGCATGTCATCCCGCGCTTCGAAAACGATGGCCACCACTGGAACTGGAAACCTAAAAAATACGACGATTTTGACGAGATGGCCGAATTGGCCAGAAAAATGCGAAACCATTTCTAACGATGATACACGAAACCATAGACGATTTACTTGAACCAATCCTCAAACGGGATGGCCGCTACACCACCGAAGCCTATCTCTTTGTTCGGGAAGGGCTCGACCATACCGTGAGAAAGTTCGACAAGCCCCGCCATGTCTCCGGCCAGGAGCTGCTAGCGGGAATTCGCGAATATGCATTGCAGGAATTCGGGCCGGTCACGAAGCGCGTTCTCTCGGAATGGGGCATCAACAATTGCATCGACTTCGGCAACATTGTCTTCAACCTCGTCAACGAAGGGCTGCTCGGCAAGACCGACGACGATTCCATCGAGGATTTCATGAATGGCTACGACTTTACCGAAGCCTTCATCACGCCATTTCGCCCCGCTCAGCCTGTTACCCCGTCGGGCGGATAACGCCCTCCCTCCGCATATCGATATCGGTCTATCGCCGTCGGGACCGGCGGCATCGCCAAGCCCGGACTGGTCAGGGATCCGGAGCAGGGCGGTTCCATCTACCTTGAAATCTACCGCTTGTCGCTGGCTGCCTTTGGGCGGTTTGTCGGCAATATTCCGGCCCCGCTCGGGATCGGAAAGGTTTCGCTGAAGGACGGCCGCACCGTTTCCGGCTTCATCGCCGAACCCGAGGTGGCACAGATCGGCAAAGAAATCACCCTGCTCGGCGATTGGCGGAAGTTCGCCTGACTCCCTTGATTTTTCCAAGGATTGGGGATGGAAAAGCTTATGCTAATCCCTATGATTCACGACCTTTGGAAATTTCAACGGAGCAGGGAACCATGGAAGAGAACTATCCTTTTCAAAACATTGAGCAGAAGTGGCAGAACTTCTGGGACGAAAACGGCGATTTTAAAACGGATCTGGCGGCGGCGGAAAACCCGTACTACTGCCTGATGATGTTCCCGTATCCGTCGGGCAAGCTCCATGTTGGCCACGGCCGCAACTACATCATTGGCGACGCCGTTGCACGCTACAAGAAGATGCAGGGTTTCGATGTGCTGACTCCGATGGGCTGGGACTCGTTTGGTTTGCCCGCCGAAAATGCCGCCATCAAGACCGGTACGCCGCCGGCGGAATATACCACCGCCAACATTGCCACCATGAAAGAACAGCTCCGCGCCTGGGGCTGCATGTATGACTGGGACAAGGAAGTCACCTCCTGCATGCCCGACTACTATAAATGGACGCAGTGGCTTTTCATCCAGTTCTACAAACAGGGCCTCGCCTATAAAAAGAATTCCAACGTCAACTGGTGCCCGTCGTGCGCGACCGTACTCGCCAACGAGCAGGTGGTCGACGGCGCGTGCGAGCGCTGCGACTCCGAGGTCGACCAAAAGTCGATGGATCAGTGGTTCTTCAAGATCACCGACTATGCCCAGCGCCTGCTCGACGATCTCGACACGCTCGACGGCTGGCCGACCCGCGTAAAGACCATGCAGAAAAACTGGATCGGCCGCTCCGAAGGCGCGGAAATCGACTTCCCGATCGTGCCGCGCGAAGACGGGGCAGGGGACAACGTTGATAAAATCGCCTGCTACACCACCCGCGTCGATACCATCTACGGCTGCACCTACATGGCGCTCGCCCCCGAACATCCCGAGCTGAAAAACCTCATCGCCGGCCTGCCGCAGGAAGAAGAGGTGCTCGAATTTATCAAGGCCAGCTCCAAGCTGACCAACCTCGACCGCGAAGCCGACGAAGTAGAGAAGGAAGGCCGCTTTACCGGGCGCTATCTGATCAACCCCTACAATGGCGAGAAGATCGAGCTGTGGGTCGGAAACTATGTCCTCATGTACGGCACCGGCGCGGTCATGGCTGTTCCGGCGCACGACACCCGCGATTTTGCCTTCGCCAAAAAATATGACCTGCCCATCAAGCTTTCCATCCAGAATCCGGAAGGCTCGCTCGTTCTTGACGAAATGGAAGACGCCTATATCGAAGACGGCACCTGCGTTGATTCCGGTGACTTTTCCGGCGTGGATAACCGCGAAGCGATCAAGCAGATGATCGCCCTCGCCGAAGAAAAAGGATTTGGCACCGGAAAGATTAACTTCCGCCTGCGCGACTGGCTCATTTCCCGTCAGCGCTACTGGGGCGCACCGATTCCGATGGTTTACTGCGCCGACTGCGGTGTGGTTCCGGAAAAGGAAGAAAATCTTCCTATCCTGTTGCCGACCGATGTTGAATTTAAAGCCGAGGGCGAATCGCCACTCAAGGGCTCGGAATCCTTCATGAACTGCACCTGCCCGAAATGTGGCGGAGCAGCCACGCGCGAATCCGATACCATGGACACCTTCGTTGACTCCTCCTGGTATTTCCTGCGCTATCTCAGTGCACAGGATGCTTCGCAGGCGATCGACTCCGCGATTTCCAACAAATGGATGCCGGTCGACCAATATATCGGCGGCATCGAGCACGCCATTCTGCATCTGCTCTATGCCCGCTTCTTCACCAAGGCCATCAAGGATCTCGGCCTGATCGACTTTGACGAGCCGTTCAAACACCTCTTCACGCAGGGTATGATCTGTAAAAAGGGCCCCGACGGAAACCTCTACAAGATGTCCAAATCAAAGGGTAATGTCGTCAGTCCCGAAGAACTGCTGAAAAAATACGGCGCCGACACCGTCCGCCTCTACACGCTCTTCATCGGTCCGCCCGAAAAGGAAGCCGAATGGCAGGATTCCGGCGTGGAAGGCGCATCCCGCTTCCTCAAGCGCATCTGGCGCCGTGTCGCCGAAAACCTCGACCTGCTCAAATCGGTCGAAGGTAAAACGCCGGTTATCGCCGATATGGCCGACGCCGAACGCGATCTCTACCGCAAGACCAACGAAACCATTCAGCAGATTACCCGCGGGCTCGACGGCGCCTTCACCTTCAACACCGCCATTGCCGCGATCATGGAACTGATGAACGCCATCGACCATCTCAAGATTGCCGACGACAGTTCCGACTCCGCCAAGGTCGTCTTCCGCGACGCCATCGAAAACGTCGTGCTGCTCATCTCGCCCTTCGCGCCGCACATCGCCGAAGAACTGTGGATCGAGCTCGGCCATGACGCCGGCATCATGAACGCCGACTGGCCCGTTGTGAACGAAGAAGCCCTCAAGCGCGACGAAATCGGAATGGCCGTCCAGGTCAACGGCAAAGTCCGCGACCAGATCAAGGTTTCCACCTCCGCTACCAAGGAAGAGATCGAAGCCATCGCCATCGCCGCCGAAAAAGTCCAATCCTGGTTAGAAGGAAAGACGGTTAGAAAGGTAATCGTCGTCCCCGGCCGGCTTGTGAATATCGCCGTGTCATAAGTCATTAAGTTTTTATCTGCGAGGATGCTATGAAACTTAAAATTGGGATGTTTGTTCTCTTGGTTATGTCGTTTTCGGTGCAGGGCAGGACTTGGACGGATCTGAAAGGTCGAACTATCGAAGCGGATCTGATTCGCGTGGAGGGAGAGTCTGTGATTCTCAGGCGAAACGGGGTTGAAATGTCGGTGAAGATCCACTCGTTGAGTAAAACAGACCAGGAGTTCATCAAGAATGGGGAAGAAACGACCAACCAATCACCTCCCGGCCTGACACTCGCTGGCAAACCGTTGGAAAAAGGCGGGAAAATGAATCTGGTTGAAAAACCGTTTTCGCCGGACACGATTAAGGCACTCTCTAGAATCAGGGGGAATAGGCAGGATACGCTCAAACTGGCGGTATCCGTTCCTGATGATTTTGATCCAGCTAAACCCCAAAAGATATTCGTCGTTGTTACCGCCGTGAATAACGAGGAAGAAAAAGCCAGAGGAAACATCGGCAAATTCGGCATGTATGGCAATATCTGTACGAAGCTTGGCTGGGTATGCATCGCCATCGATAGCAACATCGGAGATCCCGATGGTGACTATGCCATGGAAGAAGCCTTTCGCCTTTTGACCGAGGAATGGCCGGGTATCGAATCAAGTGTTTTTGTGACCGGGGGATTCTCTGGCGGTGCCAAAGGATGCTGGAATCAAGCGTGTTGGCTCATGAAACAAAAATACAACGTGACGGGCGTCTTTATGGCTGGTTGCAACGAAGACTACTCCGAAAGGTGCCGGCAGGAAAAAAGATCGTCTACCAGTCGGTTCCGTAAAGTCCGTGTCTTCTTGAGCATGGGCAAAGCGGACAACATTGCGACTATCAAGCAGTCCGAAAATGTGTTGAGCAGTCTCAAATCAAACGGTATCCGCAAGCAGCGCAGCGCAGTTCATCCCGGCGGACACTCGCTTCATGAGCCCCATTTTGAGCAAGCGCTTAAATGGTTCGCCGAGCCATCCTAGCAGGCTTGAAATCATGGTTTTCGCCCTCGCCGCCGAAAAAGTCCAGCATTGGCTCGAAGGCAAAACCATACGCAAAGTCATCGTCCCCGACCGCTTCGTCAACATTGCGGTTTCGTAGATTGTTCTTTTAAAGAATGCCTTTCTCTGGTAATCAGTCGAATCTGACAAATTGGGCGGATCACTGGAGGAAGGCATGGGAAAAATACGGAAGAGCGGGGTTACCGGAAACTGGCGACGTTCCAGACGGCGACGATCATCTACGATGCCACGGTTTGGTTCTGTGAAAAGTTTGTCGATTCCCGTTCGCGCACGGTCGACCAGATGGTGCAGGCCGCCCGAAGCGGGCGGCACACGAAGTGAGGCTGGCGCGTAGCGACGGCAGCGAAGCGGCAAAACATTGCCGAGGGAAGTCGGGCTTCCGCCACCTCCAGCCAGACGGAGCTGCGGCTGGTGAACGTTGCGCGGGCCAGCCTCGAAGAACTCCTGCTCGACTACGAGGATTTCCTGCGGCATCGGCGGCTGGAAATGTGGGAGCTGAACTCGGCGGAAGCTCTTGCGGTGCGGAATGTGCCGAGGAAGTTCAAGAAAGATCGGTCGGATCAGTCAGATCTGACTGATTTGACGGATCAGGAGCGCTCCATGCTCTATGCCGAATGGCTGGAGCACGAAAACCCGGCGGTTCGGGCGAATGCTCTCATCTGCTTGATCCACCAGACCAACTTTCTACTCGATCAGCAGATCGCGGCGCTGGAGGAGCAGTTTGTTTCCGAGGGCGGTTATAGCGAGTTGCTAGCCGCCGAACGCTTGAAGGAGCGCCAGAAACAAAAGACGAACGACCCGGTTCCCACCTGCCCGAAATGCAACAAGCCGATGGTACTCCGCACGGCCCGTTCCGGCCAGAACGCCGGCAACTCATTCTGGGGCTGTTCCGCCTATCCCGATTGCAAGGGCGTGACGAAGGTTTAAAGGGGCTTGAATCTGCTATTCACTTCGGTCACTGAAAAATTTATTCCATCTCAACTACGATCCGATAATAGTTCGCGGTTCCGCTGCGGGGCATGCTGTCGGCATAGCTACCGGTGGTCAAACCGGTCGCGATTCGTTTGAAAGGTTTCGCGAGATCGTCGGTCCAGAAGACGGAATAGGTGCGTCCGGCTTTTGCTGTCCACTGGAGTACGGACGAGTTGATGGAATCGAGTTCGAATTGCGATGCAGGATTGGTCGGGTCGGTGCCGGCAAGATATTCTTCGATATTGCTCTGGCCGTCGCCGTCGGCATCGTCTCCGGCATTGGCGACAATCGGATGCTTGAAGAACTCGGATTCCCAGATATCAGGCAGTCCATCCCCGTCGAAATCAGTGTCGGAGGGCATATGTGCTTTAACGATGTAGTAACCGGCGGCGGAGGCGGAATGCACGGAGTCGGTATAGCTGTTGATCGGATAGGGGATGGCGGGTTCCAGAATCTGGAAGTTCAGCATCAGATCCGAAGACCAAAGTACATCGTAGTTTCGCCCTTCGACCGGATCCCAATGAACGACAAACCCCTCGGATGGCCGAGCGTCAAGGGCTAGCGCAAAGCGCGACGCGGCGTTGGTGGGATCCATGCCAGAGAGATATTCCTGCCAGTTGCTTTGCCCATCGTGGTCGTCATCGTTGTTAGCGACGCAATTGGTGGCATGTCCGAAGAATGTGGTTTCCCATGCATCCGGCAGCCCGTCGCCATCCACATCGGGATTCACGGCAACATCGAACGGGTGACTGTCTCCCCGATGGCTGTTGTCATCATAGGCATGCAACACCACGTTTGATGCGCCTTCGCTTGCGGTCATCATACCCGACCAGGTTCCTTCCACAAAACTGCCGGTTGCGGAGGGTGAGATTGCTATACTGTTGTCGATCACGCATCCGAGTCGCAGGTCGGGAAGCCAGGTGCTGGTATAAGGAGTTGGACTTGAGGTTCCCGTCCAGTTCAGTGGGTCACCAAATCCGCTGTTGGTTCGGTAATACAAGGATCGCAATGCACTCGAAGAGGTCGAAACGCAGTATCCTCTTGCGCTACGGCTGGCGTTGTTAAAACTGAAGTCGATCATCAAGTTGTCCGACCCGTTGTAATCAAACGGGGCATCAAATTCGAAAACCGTCCAACCGGGTGTAGAGATTGTGGTGTTGTGCTGGTACACTGTTGTCCAATCACTTTCCCATGACGGAGCCGTGTCGTAGCTGCTTAGTGTGGTGTGGCGCATCCGGATAGTCCAGTTACCGAGCATCTGTCCGGGGATGTAGCTTACATTAAGGGCTAGCGATGTGATACTGCACGCATAGCCGATTTCGTCGTGTAGATAGATCGATTGCGTGCGGGCGTCGTGGGAGGAGGTCGGCAGGGGGTAGTCCCATAGCGTAGACACGTTGTCGCCCAAGGCGATTTCCGGCGGGGCGACACCGCCTATCAGTCCTGATATTGGGATTGAATTAGTGAACGACAGTACGATGGCATCGAATTGATCCCTGGCGCTGACCGATACATTGAAGGGCTGGTCGACCCATTGGCCCGTTCCAACCGGTTCCCATGAAAAATGATCCAGCGTCTGCTCGTATAGCTCCATGACGACCTGGATGGATTGCGGGGAGTTAAATGCCCCGGCGGCGGCAATGGCCACTTGTCCGGTATAGGTTCCCGCCGCCAGTCCGGTGGCGTCATAGGTCAGAGTTACGTTATCTTCTTCTCCCGTGCTCGACCCACTTGTCGGTGATGCCGACAGCCACGGGACGTCGGTTGTGATGGAATAGTCCAGGTTCGAGAGGGCGGGGTTCCAAATCCGGAAGGTGGACTCGATCGGATCCTGTCCAATAAATGCCGGCTTGTGGATGGCCGTTTCGGCTAGCGCGATGCCGGGCGTGAACGGGACGTCCCAACTCGAGAGGCCGGTGCGGATGAGGGGATGTCCGCCGCCGTCGGCGCTTGTCGGCCAGGGTGCCTGGTCGAAGTAGTAGAGCTCGTCTACCACCACCCATGAAATGTCGAGCGGTTTAAGCGGATCGTCGGAGTCCTGCGGCCGTTCCAGCGCGACGCGTTCGCCGCGGTTGGAGAGTTCTCCTTTATACGGGCCATAGACCGGATCCAAACCACTCAGTCCATAGGTGGCGCGGAACTGCGAAAGCAATTCGATGTCGATGGCCGGGTCGAACGAGACCAGCCAGAGTCGCTCGCTTGCTGCAAGCGATAGGCCTGCGGGGAATGTGTAGGAAATCCCGCCATCGATGCGGTAGGAGCCGGTCGCATTTTCGAGCGGTGCGGTTGCCGTTCCAGTGTTTTCGATCTGAACGTATTCCATCTCATCGCCGACTGGCGGCAGCGGGTGATACATCAGTTCGCTGATCCGAAGGGTCGTCGCCGCCGGCAGGTTTGAACTCTCCGGCGTCGGCGTGGTGGTGATCCAGTCGGCGGCGCCATCAGGGTAGCGGCCGAGCGCGGTTCCATTTTCCTGTCCTTTGAAGCGAATGGCGTCCACCACGCGCCCGGGTGCGGACAGGACGACCTGCTCGCCGGCCTTGTCGAGGCCGAATCCAGTGATCCGGTCGGGATGAAAATCGTCTTCATCAAACTCGGTGAATCCAAATGCAGGGACGACCGTGCCGTTGGGAATCGGCCATTTGTTCGGCTCGTTGAGATCATCGCTCAGATACCAGCCATTGAGCGTGACGGAAGAGTCGGTCGGATTGAACAGCTCGATCCGATCGTTTGAATCAAAAGGCGGTGCAAGTCCGGTATCGGTGTGGGCCGTGATTTCGTTGAGCAGCACGGTTGGCTCCGCAGCCGGATCGGCCTCTCCGGGCGATCCGTTGATGTAGGTGCTTGCCCGCCAGTTTCCGCCGTAATCGAGCGAGCCCTGTTCCTCTGTGCCGATGGCCGAATCCAGCGGCACGAGCGAATGGCCGGCGCCATCGGCCGCCTGCGGCCAGTTGCGCGCGTCCGAATAGGTGAACGAAACCAGATCATGGCCATGGAATTCAAGGTCGACCGTTTCCCCGCCGTTGTCCAAATCGCCGCTGTATTCCCCGGCGATGGTCATCCCGTTGGTGTCGTAGATGGAGCTGAAAGCGGCGATGTCCTTGACCACCACCAGGTATTCGTTCGGGGCCAGCAAGCCGTTCTTGAATTTAAAGTCGATGGCGTTGTCCAGCTTGTAGCCTGCGAGGAGCACGGTCTGCGTGGATACATTCTGGATTTCGATAAAGTCGTTCGAATTACCACCGGACGCGTGATACATCAGCTCGGTAATCGCCAGTGGAGCTTCCGGAGGCCAGAAGGTGTCTTCCGCGAGCGCGCTCCATTCGCCGCTGGGAAACAGGGCGCGAGCCTTGATCTGTACCGGTTCATGGATGGCCATCGGACCGGTGTAGCGTGATCCGGCAATATTTCCGCCAATTACGCGTGGATCGCGGCCGTCGGTGGTGTAGTAGATCGTGCCCTGTGCGGCTGTCAGGCTGATTACGGTTCCATCATCAACGGGTCCACCGGAACGACTGATTTGCGGCGGGGCGATGGACGGAAGAATGCCATCGGCATTCAGATATCCAATGACCGCGTCCACTCGTCCGTCAAAGAATGCGCGTGCCGAGGCGGCGGCAGTCAACCAGGTATTGCGATCCAAACTGGTGCTGCCCCAGCGGGCGGCGTTGGCAATAATGGCCCGGTCGATCTGCGCCTGCCGGAAGTCGAGCCGCGCTTCGCAATTCGCTTGGGTCAGCGCGCCTTCGTTCTTGAAGTGCTCGTAGACATGATCGGCGAAACGAATTCGGTATTCGGCGTTGGTTAGCAGTTTTTCATGGAGGGTCTGGGGGTTGAAATACTGCGGCTCTTGAAGATGTTCATCCGTATAGGGGCCGGTACGGTCGAGCTTTGTCGACGTGTCGAGTGCGTGCTCGCAGTCATGCTGGATCCACTTGAATCCATCGGGGTTTTCGCGGTTGTACACCGCATACAGGTTGTTCAGCGTGTGCCCTAGGAATTCGGTTATGCCGTTGTCCGAAGCGCCCGTGTAGTAGATCAGCAGCAGGTAGTCGATCAGGTTGTCGACGTCCACCAGCCGTTCCTTCGTTGGGTCCGGCTGGCCGTTGGTATCCAGTCCTTGGACGGCAAAATAATCGGCGTTGTCCGAAAATCCATTCTGGGCCGTGGTATATAGTCGATTGTAGGCGTCGAGCGTGCCGTCGGTGGCCTCAACCTCGTACCACGGAGGAACCATCCACCCCGAAGAATCTGTCCAAGACGTATTCTTAACAACATCGTAGTCGTCGGGGTCGCCGCCGAAATAGGATGCGGCATAACTGGCTTCCGGGCGCTCCTCCGTCATGTAGATGCCCCAGTATTGCCCGTTGAGATAGAGGTGGTAGTAGCGGCTGCGGGTATAGGCCACGCCCATGGCTCCCGCCGAGTCGCGGCAAAAAACATCGCGCAGGAAGGTGTTCTTTTCCTGGCCGTCTACCGGAAGGGTCCAGTTGTAGTTCATGGCGGTCCGCAGATCCACGTTATCGAACGCGTCCACACCCTCGTCTTCGAAAAGGGGGAATTTCAGCTTTCCCACGCCGTATTCTTTTTTGAAAAACAGCCGTAAACCATGTTTTGCATATCCGTTGTGGCGGCTCCAGCCCCCGCGGATGCGCAGTCCGGCGTTGGATTGGAATCCTTCGCTGCCATCGGGGTTGATCAGCTCCACCGAGGCGGGGACTTCCCAGCGCTGGACGGGGTTTACATAAATACCGGATGAAACGCTGTACAGATTGTCGTCGCCGGTGACCACCGACAGGGTGGGGATGTCAAGGAGCGCGTCCCGAACGGTGCAGATCTGGCCCGAAGCATCATGATATGTATTGCTGAGCACGCCCGAGTCCATGCCGGTAATGATCGGGTTGTTGTTGATCTCCACCTGGTTTCGGGGTTCGGCGATTATATCGTCCAGGAAAATATAGGTATGGGTACTGGAGAACGAGGGGAGCCATCCATCCAGAAATGCCTTGGTACGCAGGGCGGTGGTTGAGGAGATGGTCAGCGGTCCGGCATAGACCGGACTGGTTTCCGTGGGCTCGGATCCATCGAGGGTGTAGCGGATCGTGGCGCCGGCGGTAATGTTGGAAACGGTGGCTTGGAATGCGGAATCATAAAAACCATGTACCGGGGTCGTCACCGGGGTTTCGACATACCCAATGTAATCGATGGTGGAATTGGTCAGCCCCGGGGAAGGGGTGGTCAGCAGGCCAACGCCGGATGTGTCGATCGTTCCATTGGTGAAGGCGTAGCCGTAGGAGATATCTTCTTGGATCGCGGGGAAGGTCAGCTCGTGCTCGACCGTCGTTCCATCGGGCTGGATCAGGGCGAGGTATTCACCGGAAGCGCTTAGCTTGAAATTGGTGTGCAGCTCCGAACCCGCAACGGCGCGATCCTTGCCGGACGCAAAGACGATCAAAAACCCGTTCGCGGCAATATTTGTGGCGGGGAAGCTCCATTGGGTCAAATCGGTATCATCGTCGGTCAGATACCAACCATCGAGGTCGACCGGGCTGTTGGACGTGTTGTACAGCTCAAGCCAATCGGATGCGTTGCCATCCTCGTCCAGCAGAACGCTGCCGTTGTCCGCCATAATTTCGCTGATACGAATGGTTTGCCCAAGACATACGGAACAGAACGTTGCCGCCAACATGAACAAACAAGACCGTAACCGATTTCCCTGACTGCCTTTCGCCACCATAAACACGCTCCCTTGGATAAAGTATATCTTGATGGATAACGCATATCATGCGGCGAAAGTTAATCCACTAATAAAAGTTCTTACATATTGCATATAATATGGCTATTCCTTTGGGAGCAGGGCCAACATGCTCTCTTCCGGCGAGGAGGGGGCGCATGATTCCTGTTGCAAGGGTAGGCGGAAGCGTAGGGAAACGCTTTTTCTCTTTGCCCGATTGCGGTATAGGTTCGGACACTGCTGGAGGCGATATACAGATGAAACGATGGATCTATACTGTAGCGATGATTGGCCTGACGGCATCGACATGGGCCACAACCAAGACCATAAAATTCGATACCCGCGCCCGAGGGGAAAACAAATCGGTTGCCGAGTGGGGTATCGATGAGACCTGGGTCAGCCCGCACAACACCGAGGAGTCGATCCGGAATGCGAGTGGCGAAATCGATTTCGTGCGCGTTGGTTTCTACATGCACGAGCCGTACAACGATGACGGAAGCCTGAGTGCGGATCAAATCAAGAAGCTGGACGATGCCTTGAACTGCGCGAGATTGGTCCGTCGGGATGTTCCGATCATGATGAGCCCCCACAACGAAGAAGGCATCATAGATTGGTACAAGGAGTCCGATTTCGACCGCTGGTACCATGTGATGGAGAAAACCAAAGACTATATCGAATCGAAGGGGCATAAGGTGGTCTATGTCGAGGCCTTCAACGAGCCCGATTACGGTAAATGGAACATGGGATCCTTGGATGACCTCAATGAACTGCTCGAACGCTTGAAAGCGTGGCGCATCCTGCGCGTCGGGCCGAGCGTCATGAACTGCGACGGCGCGAAGTCGTGGTATGATGAGATCCACCGCAACACCGACGCCGGCAGCACCCACACGTTGTATGGATCGATGGACGAGTTCATCGATTTCATTGATGATGTCAAAGACGACCGGAAGAAGGCGTTCTGCCCCGAGCTGCATTCCATTGTAGAGGCTATGGCCGGTGCGGATGCCGGTGTGGACTACATGTCATGGTGGGGCCCGATCAACGAAGCGCGCGCAAACTTCATGCGGGCCTGCAAAGGTTCGCGGTTGGCGTATGAAGTGGTGGAACGGAACTGGAGCGCGGCCTGCGTTTATCGCTCACCCGATAAAACACTGCACGGATTTGTGGGGGCCAATGAACGCGAGAATGGAATCACGACAGAATTCCGGTTTATCTGCACCAACACGGACGTTACCTATTATCCGGATGGGGATATGAATAACGGAAAGTTCCGAAAACGGGGCGAAGTTTTCGAGATCATGGCGAAACCGCCGGGGGGTGAACGATCGCAGTGGATTAAAATCGTACCCAAATAACGTGCTCTCGCAGGATTGACTTATCGGCGCAGCGCTTCGATGGGGCTCAGGTTGGCCGCTTTCCAGGCCGGGTGGGTGCCAAAAACGATGCCGGTGATAATCGAGACGGTGAGCGCAATGATGACGCTGCTCGGCGTGACAATCGTGGGCATGCCGGCCGTATATTTGATCACCGTGGCAATCAGGAATCCGATGGCCACGCCGAGAACCCCGCCGACCCCGGTCAGGGTTACCGCTTCAAAGAGAAACTGGGCAAGGATGGTCCGCCGTTGGGCACCGAGTGCGCGCAGGGTGCCGATTTCCTTGGTCCGCTCGTAGATGTTGGCGAGCATGATGTTCATGATGCCGATGCCACCCACAATCAGTGAAATGGCGGCAATGGAGCCCATGACAATGGCAAAGACGCGCTGCGTGGCCTGTTCGGACAGAAGCAGCTCGTAGGGGACACTGATGGTATAGTCGGGGAGATCGTGGGTTTCCTGCAGGTAGGTGCGGATGCGGTCCGCAGTATTCTTGAGGTAGGCCAGGTCGTCCACCTGCACATAGACATAGTCGGCGACCACCTGAAGGACCTCCTTGTTGTAGATCGTGAGCAGGGTTTCGTAATCCACATACACGAGGTTGTTGATGTCGTATTTCCCCGCCAGCTTGGAGCGCAAAGGATTGTTGAGCAGTCCGACCACCTTGAAGGTCGAGCCATAGACGGAAACGGTTTTACTCAGCGGATCTTCCAGTCCGAAGAGCTCGCGGGCGGCATCCACCCCGACGGAACAGACCAGCGAGGCGGTCGATCCGTCCGCCTCGGAAATCCAGCGGCCGCGGGGATCGGCGTTTTCCGAGCGGGATATGCCCAGAAATCCAGGATCAACCCCCATCAACACCACGTCCGTCGGTTTTCCTTCGGCGTAGATGGTTTGATGCAGTTCCACGACGGGAACCACTTGCCTAACATTGTCGAAAACTGTGTTGAAATGCGCGATATCCTTGCTGGTGATCCCGTAGAAATAGATGGTTTCGCCGCCGGCTGCGTTGGCCTGAGGAATCTCGGAATGAAGGATAATATTGTCGACGCCCTGCTGTTGGATGCGTTCGACCGATTCTACGCGGGCGCCTTCGCTGACCGCCAGCATGCCGACCACGGCAGCCACGCCGAGCACGACGCCCAGCATGGCCAGCAAGGAGCGAAAAGCATGATGCTTCAGGCTCAGCCAGGTGGATTCGACATTGTAGATAAAGCTCATTGCCGCACCACGTTTCCGTCGTTGAGTTCAATCACGCGCTGGACCTCTTTTTCATATTCGGCATTGTGCGTGACCATGATGACGGTATGGCCGTCGGCCACCAGCTCGTGAAAGACACCGATGATCTCGTCGCCCGTTTTGACGTCGAGGTTTCCGGTCGGTTCGTCGGCCAGGATCACGGAAGGCCGGTTGGCGAGTGAGCGGGCGATGGCCACGCGCTGGCACTGGCCTCCGGAGAGTTGCGAGGGACTATGGGCCAGACGGTCGCCCAGCCCGACCCGCTCCAGCAGCTCCGCGGCGCGCTCCTTCATTTCGTGGCGATCCGTTCCGGCAAAGCGCATCGGCATACAGACGTTTTCAAGGATCGAAAAATGGGGGAAGAGGTTGAACGACTGGAAAATGATTCCGATTTGCCGGCAGCGGATGTCGGATCGGTCGGCATCGTTGAGCTTCGCGACGTTGCGGCCTTCGAGCAGGTAGTCGCCCGCAGTGGGTTCATCCAGCAGGCCCAGCATGTTGAGCATCGTAGACTTACCCGATCCAGACGCCCCGTAGATGGCGACAAACGTCCCTTCCTCGATGCTCAACGTGGCGGGGCGCAGGGCGTGCACGGCCGTCGGGCCGCTTCCGTAAACCCGGCTGATTCCGTCTAGCTGAATCAGGCTCAAGCTACGATTCCTCCCGGCTCAGCTGAACATGGTCCCCTTCTTCAAGTCCATCGACGATCTCCACATAGTTGCTGGAGCTTTTCCCTATCTTCACCTTGCGCTCCATCACGCCCACGGCTTTCTTGAGCATGCAGTAGACGTTGCCCTCTTTCACATAGAGCGCTTCGACCGGGACATAGAGGACATTGGAAATCACTTCGGAAATCATATCGACCTCCACCGTCATGCCCGGCCGCAGGGCCGGGTCGTTTTGGTCCAGACTGATGACCGTCGGATAGATCTTGGGACTGCTCTGGTCCCAGATGCGCAGGTTGGAAGCCATGTCGGACACCTTTTCAACCACCCCTGAAAGGTGGAGGTCGGGCAGCGCCTTGATGCGCATCTCGGCGCGCATGCCAACCGCGACTTTCGAGCGGGATATTTCCGGAATGTCCACGTTCACGATCAGTTTGCTCAAATCGGGTATGCTCCCGATGATTTCGCGCCGGTTCATGGTGGTGCCAACCGCGATTTCCTTTTGTTGCATGAGGCGCCGGCGGGGGTCGGGATTCCCGTAGGTGATCGTACCGTCCACGGGAGCCGTTACCTTCAGCATCGCGATATTTTCGATCAGCTTGTCCTTTTGCTGCTTCAGGCTACGCAGCAGCCGCTCCTGGGTCTGGATTTTGGCTTCCAGCTGCACCCGCTGCGCGGCCGAGTTGACGAGCTGTTTTTGCAGGTCCATCTCCGATTTGACCTTGTTCTGCTCGAGCTTGCGGGACTGCTGGGGGAAGGTGTATTGCTTGAAGATCCGCAGGTTATACGCGGCTTTTTCCTCTTCGTTTTCCAAGCTCTCCACTTTCTTTTCCGAGGCTTCGATATCGCTCTCGATCTTCTGGCGGCCGGTTTCATCGCCCATGGAAGCGGAGAGCAGGCTGGTTTTAAGCGCGGCCAGGTTGGCGGTTTCGTCCTCTACATGTTGGCGGGCGGTCCGCAAGGCCTGCTGCAAATTGGACTTTTCCAACGGCGCATCTTCGTAGACATATTTTTCGTAGGCTTCCTTGTTGATTCGGTGGTTGTCGGTGGAGGCCTTGATGGCGCTGACGATGTCCGCGATCTTCATCTGGTAGTCCTGTTGCAGGATCATCAGGTTTTTCTCGGCTTCCTCGATCTTGATGGTCTGGTTTTCCAACTCGTCGAGGTAGCTCTCATCGGAAAACTCGACGATCATGTCGCCTTTCTTGAGCACCGACTGATCCGGAACGGCTTTGATGATATCCAGTCCCTGCCGCGAAATGGACGGGGCTTCAATGTTGTAGCGCTTCACCGCATCCAGCACGCCGTTGAGGCTGACAACGATGTTGAAGTCTCCGCGGACCACTTTGTAGACCTGGTCCGGCTGGTCCTTTTCCTTTTCGTTTTTGCCGCAGCCAGCGACCAGAAGACCGGCCGCCAGCGTTATAGACAGCCCGGGCATGAGATGGGTGTAGACCGGTTTCATGGAATGCTTCCTCTATTGGAACAGGCGGAACAGGTCGCCGAAGAACGAACGCTTCTTTTCAGGCATGGCGGCATGGGATGCATCAATCTGTTGCTGCAGCTCGTCCGGAACCGCGCTGGGCTTGATCGTTTCGGCCGAAAAGGCCACGGGGTCGACCACGTTGACCGTCAGGAAGATGACGAGCTGGGACCGGATCTCCTCGCTGCTGGTCGCGCGGAACAACGTTCCGATCAGCGGGAGGCTGCCTAGGATGGGGACGCGCTTTTCGGTTTCGATTTTTTCTTCGCGCAGCAACCCGCCGATGGAAACCATCTGCCCGTCCTTCATTTCCAGCATCGTGCTTGCGTTGCGGATGGCAATCACGGGGTTGCGGCCGGCGGCCGACTCTTCGTATCGGATAATGTTGGAAACCTCGGGGCTGACTTCGAGCACGACACGGTCCTCGAAAATGGATTCGGGGGTCACGCGCAGCTTGATCCCGACCGACTTGTATTCCACCGAAAAGCTGGTGCCGCCCGAGCCGACATTGGACTCGGTGATCGGAATATCCTCCCCGGAAAGAATGTTGCCGGTGTGTCCGCGCCGCATGATGAGCGAGGGCGATGACAGGATGCGGGCGGTACCCTTGGTTTCCAGGAAGGTCAGGAAGGCGGAGAAAATACTCTGTTCCTCGGGGTTGTAGTAAAGGTAGCCCGACGAGCCGCTCAGACCGGCGGGATTGGCTCCGGAGGGCACGAGCGCATCCAGGATGCGCGTCGCGAACGCCGATGCCGCCGGCCCGCTGGAGGCACCGCCCGGCAAGGGACTCAGCGAGCCGTCATCCATGTTCACGAACTGGTTGTACTGCAGGCTGATGTCTTTCTCGAAGCCGTCGTTGATCTGGAACTCCACGACGCTGGCGCTGACCAGCACCTGGCGGATGGGCCGGTCGATGGATTCCGCGATCTTTTTGAGTTTCTCGAGATTGGCGTGTTCATCGGAGATAATGACCAGATCGGCTTCCGCGCTGTCGGAAATTTCGCCGTTGACGGACAGGAAAGGCTCGAGGGCCTGGCTGAAGGCCTTGGCTCCGATGTGTTGGCACTCATAAACAAACATTTCCACATTGTGGGTGTCTTCTTCAGAAAACTGCATGGCAAGCTCGGAAAAGCTACCCATGATATCGTCAAAGTTTTCCTGGTTGGCGTTGGGCTCCTTGTCCGCCGCCTGGAGCGAACCGTTCCTCGGCATGGCACCGCCCGGAACGTCGTCGTTGGAGAAACCGCGGGGGGGGCGTTGCGCCCTGTCCTGCGCGAATACGGCAACCGAGGCCGCCCAAGCCATTAGCAAAAGAGTCCGTTTCATCACATGCTCCATGATTCGTTAATTAAACACCAAATAAAGCATAACACCTGCCGTGCGCGTTTATTGCAAAACATCGTTGCCGGATTTCGACGGCGGTCGGAATCCGGGATCGTGACATGGAGCACAGGGAGCAACCAGGCGTGTATGCCGGTGCTGCCGGATTAGAACATCCGGCGGCCTTTTTGCGCGCGGACGCGCTGCTGCTTGGGTTGCGGGGGCTTTTCGAGGTATAGGCCGTACCACTGCTCGCCCAGACCTTCGTTGGAGAAGCTCTTGACTTTGTCGTTGCAGAGCCGCTCCCAGTTATAGGCCAGGGTTTCGTCGCCCGTGGTTTCCTTGCCCTTCTGCAACAGTTCGCGCGCCTTTTCGGCATCGCCCTGCTTCACATGAATCCACGACATCAGTCCATAAAGGATCGCACCGCGACTGCCCTTGAACCACTTGATCTTCCGTTTGAAGGTCTTCTCGGCTCCGGCCACATCGCCGTTTTTATACTGGCGGGCCATCTTCATGGCCACGGTCATTGCTTCCATCATTAGCGGGCCCTTGAACAGGCCTTGCCCCGCGAACAGCTCGTCCACTTTGTCGAATTCCTGCAACTGGTAGAAGAATTGCAGGCGCATGGTGGCGATCTGGCGGCCCATCAGCAGGTTCCATTTCTTCATGGGTTCGAGGCGGGCGGTAAATTTAAGCGCTTCCTCGTAGATGGCCCGCTGGTCGCCCTCGATCTGGCGTTGCAGCAACTTGACGTTGGCGCCCGGCTTCATCTGGGCCTGCTGGATTTTCCGGCTGATTCGTTGCTGGCCGGCTTGCATGATCTCCTGAAGCTCGCCCTGGATCCGGGTAACCCGCTTGCGGACCAGCAACCCGGTGACAACATACGCCGCGATGAAACCCACAATACCGAAAAAGACCGTCGTACCCGGCTTGACCTGGGCCGCGCCCAGCGCGCCCGCAATAAGGGCTGAAACCAAGACAGAAATAAGCAGTGAAAACATAATCCGTGTTCCTTTTGTTTAAAAAATCGAGCCCGTATGCAGGCATAAAAACGGACAGTTCGCACGAAAAAAATCCGATTACCATGCACGATCCGTGAAATGAAGGTTGACGTGGGGGCAGTGGAGAATCGATAAGAAGCGGCCCATGAAGCAGACTGTTTTACACAACGAAGAATTGGCGCCCGGTGTTTTTTGGCTGGCGGTCGAACGACGGAACGACTTCAAGCCCGGCCAAACCGTCAAGGTTGGGTTGGGCGACGACTTGCCGCCGCGTATCTACAGCATTTGCAGCGGAAACAAGGAAAACGAGCTTCGGATTCTCTTCAATATCAAGGAGGGCGGCGCGCTGACCCCGCGGCTGGCACGGCTGAAGCCCGGCGACAGTGTTTGGGTTTCAGAACCCGGCGGCAGCTTTATCGGAACGTCCGGTCCCGCCGTATGGATCGCCACCGGCACCGGCATCGCCCCCTTCTACAGCATGCTTAAATCCGGCCAGGCGGAGGACAAGATCCTGCTCCACGGCGTCCGCCGCGCCGACCAGTTTTATTTCAACAAGGAGTGGCAGGCCGCTCTGGGCGACGATTACCATCGCTTTTGCTCCGGCGAGGATGTCGACGGCATTCCCCGCGGCCGCATCAACCAGTACCTTGAACTGCACGATCTTCCGAGGGACCGGAAATACTATCTCTGCGGCCAGGCCACCATGTGCGTCGAGGTGCGCGACCTGCTGATTTCCAAGGGCATCCCCTTCACCAACATCGTCGTAGAAATCTATTTTTAACTCGATTCCTCCGGTTCTCCACCGCAAGGTCAGTGTCATGAAACCCGCCCTATTTGGAAAAACACTCAGCGAACTCACCGAGCTGGCCGTCGGCCTCGGCCTGCCCAAATTCACCGGAAAGCAGCTCGCCGACTGGCTGTATCAGAAAGACATCGACGCGATTGCCGACATGAGCAACCTGTCGAAGAAGGCCCGCGAGTTGCTGGCGGAAAACTACTGTTTCGGCCTCCACACCCCCGCCAAAGTGCAGACCAGCACCGACGGCACCAAGAAATACCTTTTTGAAACGCAGACCGAAAACTACATCGAAACCGCCATGATTCCCTTCAAGGAACGCCGCACCGTCTGTGTCTCCTCGCAGGTCGGCTGCAAGATGGGTTGCCTTTTCTGCATGACCGGCAAGCAGGGATTCCAAGGGCAGCTTACCGCCGGCGACATCGTCAACCAGATCCGCAGCATTCCCGAGCGCCATGAAGTGACCAACATTGTCTACATGGGCATGGGCGAACCATTCGACAACCTCGACGAAGTGCTCAAGAGCATCGAAATTCTCACCGCCGACTGGGGCTTCGGTATGAGCCCGCGCCGCATCACCGTTTCCTCGATCGGCATTACGCCCGGTTTAATTCGCTTTCTCAACGAGAGCGAAGCGCATCTGGCGATCAGCCTGCACACGCCCTTCCACGAGGAGCGCCAGCAGCTGATGCCCGTGCAGATCGCCTATCCGCTGGAGGAGGTCATCGAGGAAATCCGCAAGTGGGACTTCCGCGGCCAGCGCCGCGTTTCGTTCGAATACATCGTGTTCCACGGGCTCAACGACACCGCCCGGCACGTCAAGGAACTCTGCCGCCTGCTCAATGGCATCCGCTGTCGAATCAACCTCATCCGCTTCCATCCCGTGCCCGGAACCCCGCTGAAGGGCACCGACGAGGAAACCCTGCAATGGTTCAAGGACGAGTTGAACAACAAGGGCCTGTTGACCACCATCCGAGCCTCGCGCGGCCAGGACATCTACGCCGCCTGCGGCTTGCTCTCGACCAAGGCGCTCTCTGCCAAGGAAGGCGGCTCTTGACACGGCCGAAACCGGCAGCTAGCTTTTTCCTGTGAATTTGCCGATTAAGACCTCGCCGGCTTTTAGAGCCCCGCATCGGTCAATGCGCCGATATCGCGGCGATAGGATATTATTGAGTGGTCTTTTGCTGTTATCCGTCCAATGCGCATTTGGCGAACAGGTTGCGGGCCGGTTCAAGTTTTCGGGTGGATGTGATTACAGCTCGGGGAAATACGGCGACGCAAAACGAACCTCCATTCTCTTCATTCCCTACCGCGCGGGCTATAAGCAGGGCAATTGGAGCGGCCAGGTCTCCGTTTCCTGGGTCAGTATTGACGGGCCTGGCACTGTGCTTGAGGGCGGAGTGGTTCTTCCTTCCGGCGGCGGGGCAACCCGCAGGGAATCCGGAGTTGGTGATACGTGGCTTGCGCTGGCTTACGACGTCGAGGACTTCCCCGCGAAACTAGGCTTTCTCGATGTGGTTGGAAAACTGAAAGTCCCTACGGCGGATGAAGACAAGGGGTTGGGGACTGGCGAATTCGACGAAGTCCTTCAGCTGGATCACATGTATCCGATGGGAAGACTTACCCCCATGACGACATTGGCATACAAGAAACGGGGCGATCCTCCGAGCGGTGATTTAAAGGATACCGTCTACTGCTCGGTCGGCGCCGATTGGCGACAAACCCGAAACTTCCATGTTGGCGCATCGCTTGACTACCAGCAGGCATCTGTTGATGGCGTAGATGATCCCCTTGATTTATTTGCGTATATGAACTATAAGCACTCTGTGCGCTGGACGGTATTACCGTATTTGTACGTAGGGTTAAGCAAAGGCAGCGCGGATCTCGGCGGAGGGATTCAGCTGACCTTTAAGCCATAGAATGGAGGTGCATATGAAGAGGACAGCAAAACAATGGGCAACGATGCTTTTCGCAGTACTTGCCATGCTGGTCCCGTCCCTGTATGCGGATGACGCATCCATGGAGCAGGAAGCTGAACAAACCATGCTCGGTGCCGGCACAGGCAATGCGGCGGAAAAGATCGAGGCAAAATTTGCTGGTTTTGCCGGAGACAAAACCCAGACCCTGGTTGAAGCATTGCGTGCAGGGGATCCCTTGAGCTATGTGATCCAGGTCGAACAACCGGTCTTCGACGAGGAGGGGAATCCCGTCATGATCGATGTCGTCAATGAAGACGGTACGGTAACCCAGGTTCAGAAGACCGAATTCGTGGACCAAACCATAACGGTTGGTAATACGGCGGGACCGTTGGGGTATGGCGGCGTAGTGCTGGCACTTGGATTGGCACAGGCAACTCTGCCTGAAGGTTCCGAATACAAGGATATTGTCGCGGCCCTGTTCAACACAGACACCGGAGCAGGCATCCTTGACATGCGTGCCAACAAGATGGGGTGGGGGCAGATTTATGCCGCGTTTGACCTCAAGGTCGGCGATGTCATGAGTGCAATTCATTCTGCCCGTCCGGAGAAAGCTTCAAAACCGGATAAGCCCGCGAAACCGGATAAGCCGGCCAAACCAGAAAAGCCGGTCAAACCGGAAAAACCCACGAAACCGGAAAAGCCGGCCAAACCGGAAAAGGTTTCAAAGTAGTCCCGATCCATCATTCGTTGCAGGACCTCTGCATGGGGAAGCGTGGCCCCCAAAAAGCTGCGCTTCCTGCATTTTCGGTACATTCCTTATTTATTGGGCAGGTTTCCGTCGGCATAACGTCCGGCTTCATCCGCTTCCTCGGCATCTGGCCATCCCTCCACCAAGGCGCTGGCAAAGCGGCACAGCGAATCCGGTTAATCGTCCCCGCCGTCATTTCCCGGCGAAGTTCCGGTTTCGGCGCGTGGCCCCTGCACCACCGTTTCAAGGGTGTAGACGGCTTTGCAGGCGGTGATGAACAGCAGGTTGTGCTCCTTGCCGGAAAAGGTAACGTTAGAGGTCCAGGGCTGCGGGAGATCGATATGCTGGATCTGTTTTCCGGTATGGTCGAAAACGGTTACGCCGCGTCCGGTGAGATAGACATTGCCTTGGCGGTCGACCGTCATGCCGTCGGATCCGAGCTCGCAGAACAGGCGCTTGTTCTTCAGCGATCCATCATTCTGGACATCGTAGGCATAGGTTCGGTTCGTCCCTATGTCGGCGATGTATAGCGTTTTCCCGTCGGGCGATCCGATAATGCCATTGGGCTGTTCCAGATCGGTGGCAATGGCCTTGGGCACCTTGCTTCCGGCCGGAAGCAGGTAAACGTATTGCCCGGGCTGTTGCATGGCGGGGTCGCGTTTCCAGTAGTCGCGGCGATACAGGGGATCGGTAAAATAGATGTTTCCCTGTTCGCCTGCCCAGATATCGTTGGGTCCGTTCAGGAGCTGGCCGTCCACCATATCCACCAGCACGGTTACGGTTTTGTCGGGAGCGATGGACCACAATTGGTTGTTTTCGTCGGCCGCAGCCAGCAGATTCCCTGTCGGTATCAGAAACAGGCCGTTTGCGCGGCCCGCCGGTTTCATCCACTCCTCTACCGTTTCGTCGTCAGCGTTCCATCTGAGAATGCGGTTGTTCGGCTGATCCGTGAAATAGACGTTGCCCTCGGCATCGGCGGCTGGACCTTCGGTAAAGCCGTAATCGCCCGCGAGCTTTTCCAGCTTTGCTCCGTCGGCGAGAATCTTGGACTCCTGCGCAACCGATGGCATGGTGGCGAGAATCAGGATGCCAACCGTAAAAAGGACCAAGCGACGATACGCATTCATGAAAGGCATGGAACATCTCCCCGGATCATGTCGAAACCTGTGAAATCGGGAATGGCGGCGTCGGCGCCGGCCTGCATGAGCTCATCCGTGCCAAAGGACGAGGCGATGCCAACGCAGTGCGCGCCGGCGGCCTTGGCGGCCTGAACGCCGGTGATGGCGTCTTCGAAGACGATGCATTCGGCGGGGTCGAGACCGAGCCGCTTGGCGGCTTCCATGAATATATCGGGCGCCGGTTTCTTGTGTTCGATGTCTAGGCCGTTGACCAGTGCGTCGAACAGGCTTTTATCCAATCCCATTTCGCGCAGGTTGACATGGAGTTTCACTTCGTCGGCGCTGGTGGCGATGGCGAGTTTCAGGCCGGCCCTCTTGGACTGTTCGATGAACGACTTTACGCCGGGTAACGGTTGGAGTTTTCCGTGGGCACATTCGGCATACAGGCGGTAGGTTTCGTTCTTGTCGTCCGGCAGGGTCAGTTGGATGCCATGTTTTTCGGCGACCCCGCCCAGATAGCGGTCTTCGCCTGTGCCGACGAAAGGAATGAACTCTTCCTCGTGGACTTCTCGTCCATACCGTTCCCGGAACATGCGGATCGCCGCTTCGGCAATAAAGGCCTCGGAATCGCACAGCACCCCGTCCATATCGAATATGTATCCCCTGATCATCTCCATAGCCTAGTCCACGACCGTTTCCGGTGAAATCCTGGGTTTTTGTTCTCGCGTTACGGAAGCTCTGGCCTTGACCTTTAGATGCCGGCGCAATGCGGTCAGAAAAAACAACCCTTCGATGAAGGGATCGCTGAGTGCATGGCGGATATCGACGCAACACCATGAATATTCCCGGGAGACCAGCAGGCGCTTCACATTGACAAGGTCATAGGAGAGCGCATGTAGGTTGACCCATTTCCCCTCGCGGAACGGGCGGTCTTCCACGGACTCACCGAGAGCCAGCCGACAGTGCATGTCCGGGAAATTGATACCCATGGCCAGCGAGCCGAGCAGGGTTTGCCAGTAGCGCGGGTTGATTTCCAGCAGATACAGGTCCCCGGACCGCTCATCCAGCCGCAAATCGATGTTGGCAATCCCGGACCAGCCGCTCGTCCGTGCAAACTCCTTTGCGATCGTAAAAATGGCCTCATCGTGCCGGAATTCGAGTCCGAGCCCGGATGTATACGGTTTATTCTGTGCGAGGGTGGCTCGCTGGATTGTGTGGGCGAGAACCTCGCCATGCCAGCTGATAATATTGCATCCCAGGTCACTGCCGGGAATAAACTCCTGAATGACCAGAGGATCCTTGGTTGTTAAAGGCCGGCTATACAGATCTTCCAGCAAATCTTCCCGGGAATCGTATTTGCGGATTCCTTCCCCGCCGTGTCCATATGGCGGTTTTACCAAAAAGGGACCGTCCCAGGTAGACAGCTCCTGTTCAATGGCCGCACGCTTCCCGCTGAAGAGCAGGCTACGGGGCTCCTTGATGGTTGTGCCCGACAGGAGCTCAAACAGCCGCCATTTGTTGTCGATGGCATCGCATAAATCGGGGGTTGGTATTGGAGCAAGCTTTGTGAACGTGTTGAGTTCATTTGCCACGGCTCCCGCCATTGTGATCATGTTTTCCTGAATGGGAATGACGATGTCAACCGGGAGGTCGGCATGATAGTGCCGGACCGCATCGAGTAGGGCGGCGGGACCGTCCAGTAGTGTCTGCCGGACTTTGCATCTGACTGAATACCGTAGCCGGTGTGCCGGATCCGCGGTGACACAATGTATCTCATAATTGCCAGTTTGTTGAAGGCAGCGGACAATGACCAGCGCGAGATAATCGTCCAGCTCATCAATCAGCAATACCCTGATTTTCTTTGGAGACTTCATGGTGAATTCAATAAACCGATCCCTATCGGGAGTTTTATTTCTCGCCTCTACGATAAGTACGGTCGTGCGCAAAAGCGACTTAAACCAGCCGAGGATTACCGGAGCCTGCATGAGCGGGCAGCACGCCATATAATTTATTTAAAAAGCGCCGGCGAAGGGATATGTCCCCACTGGAACCTAGCTAGGAGGTTTGTGCCGAGGACTAAACATGCCCTTTGCAAGCAAAGAGGCCTGTTCTACACCTTGTTTACTTGGCTTTTGCGTTGTAGGGCGCGAGTTGACTCAAATTAAATAACACCGAAGCGGCCACTATGGACAGATCTTGATTTCCCCGCGCAGGCCATACCTGCGGTCGACACCGCTTCACTGCCTTCGGCAGGGTGCAGGTTTTCTGGTTCCGCAAAAAAGACCGTCACATTTTACACGCACCGACGAATAGATAAGTGATGGCAGCCCATCCGAAGCACTCAAGACGGCGATCGTCAGGACCAATGGATGCAATGCCGAACATTGAAATGCAATTCACTAAAGGAAAGGTGAGATAGATGAAAATAAAGTACATCCTGCTAACCATCGCAACGGCGTCCCTAGCCCTGACCGCGTCCGCGAACAAGGGGAAACCCAACTTCTCGGCGGCGATCTGGGCCGACGGCCAGACCTACGGCTCCAAAGGCACTACCGATCTGCCGGCTCCGAACGAACACAACGTGCAGTCCTACGATCCGATATTCGTGATCATCAACAGCAATAATCCGGAAGGGCAGCTTCCAGTTGCGGAAGCCGCTCCGGGCAACGTGGCCTTCAACGGCGGCCGCTGGATCACCTATACCGCCTGGTGGACGGACGAGGGTTTCGCGGAATTTGAAACCGTGCCGGTGGTCCACTCCTATGCCGAACTGCTGGTGTATTACATGTATGGCTACATTGATTTCGAAGTCGGATCGCCGGAAGGCGGCCCGCCGCCGTATTTCCAGTGCCCGCTCCTGCCCGTCAAATAAATAGAGGAGGGCGCTGGGGAAGGGTCCGGTTCAGCGGGCCCTTCCGCCTTTGCATCCGGAATCCTGTGTGGTACGTTTCCGCCTCGTTGCTACAGCAATGCGGGTTGTGCCGCACAGGATCAGTTGTATTCATGGGAATTGTAGAATCACCGGATTTTGACCAAATGGGGACCCTCGCCCACCGGGCGCAGGGGGGCGACGGCGCGGCCTACGAGGAATTGCTGGGCCAGCTCTATACCCATGTGCGAATGGTGCTCGTGGCCCGGCTGGGCTATGCCTCGGAACTGGATGACCTTACCCAGACCTGTGTGCTGGCCATGCACAAGTCGTTGCCGACCTACCACCCTTCCCGTCGCTTCCGGCCCTGGGTGCAGGCCATCATCCGCTACAAGCTGGCCGACCACTTCCGGGCCCAGGCCCGCCGCCGGGAATTTGCCCAGACCGAGGAAGTCCTTGAGCTGGAAAACCAAACAAACCTCGGGAATGAAGGGTCTAACCTGAGTGACGAAGTGAATGTCTACGCCTTGCTGACGCAATTGCCGCCGGACTGGGCGCAGGCGGTCAGGCTGACCAAGCTGGAGGGCTTGTCGTGCGATGAGGCGGCCCGGCAATCGGGGGTCTCGACCGCCGCGTTGCGCAAGCGTGTGTCGCGGGCCTACCGGAAGCTGGCGGACCTTATTGAAAAGGAGCTGGAGTCGTAACATGGCGATTCAGGATCAACAGGAATTTATCAAGGGATTGGCGGGCGAGCAACGCCGTCGGCGACCGCTTCCGCGGCCATCGCGCCGTGCCTTTCTGTGGTTTGCGCTGGCACTGGTACTGTCCGCCGCCCTGATGGTTTCCGTGCAGGTCTTCCGCCCGGGACTCGCCGACCAATTCCTGCAACATCCCATCTTCCTGGTCGAAGTGGTGGGGGCCCTGCTGTTTTCCGGTTGGGGGGCCTATGTCGCGATGGTGCGGGCCACGCCGGGCGAGCGGTTGTCGCGCGCTTCGATGGCGGTTGCCACGGCCACGGCCGTGCTCTTTGCGGTCGGCATGGCCGGCAGCTTCACGCATCTGGCACCGGAATCCACGGCGGACGGCGCCCGCCACGCCTGTTTCATGGAAGTCATCATCTATGGAGCCATTTGCCTGTTGCTGTTTGTGCTCATGGTCCGGCGCGGCTTCGTGCGCTATTCATGGAAGCTCGGGTTGCTTTACGGCATTGTTGCTGGCCTTGTTCCGGCCGCGCTGATGCAGCTGGCCTGCATGTATGACCCGATGCATGGATTGATCTTCCACTATCTGCCTATCGTCGTGCTGGTGCCGGTGGGGCTTCTGGCCATGCGCTTGGTTCGAAAGTAGCGGAAGGGATTGCGATGAAATACAGGGTTTTCCTTGCCATGCTAGGAACCCTGTTCGTATGGGCCGGCCATGCGGTCGCGGCGCTCGATGTAAAGGTGATGACCTACAATGTTCGCTACGGAACGGCGGGCGATGGCGCGAACGGCTGGAACAGCCGCAGGCCATTGATGATCGACCAGCTCAGGCGGCAGGCCCCGGATACCCTCGGCCTGCAGGAGGCGCTTCGGTTCCAGATCGATGACATCCGCAAGGCGTTGCCGCAGTATGGCGAGATCGGCATCGGTCGCGATGGAGGAACCAACGGGGAATACTCCTGCATCCTTTACGACACGCGCAAATTAGACGTACTGGAGTCGGGGACCTTCTGGCTCTCGAATACACCCGAAAAACGCTCGCAGGACTGGGGGAGTGCGTGCGTCCGAATCTGCACTTGGGCGCTGTTGGCCGATAAGACAACCGGAAAACCCTTCTACCACTACAACACCCATCTGGATCACCAATCGGCCGAGGCACGACTCAACGGGATCAAGCTGATTGCCGATCGGATTGCCAAACGTAAACCGGATGCTCCGTTCGTGCTGACCGGCGATTTCAACGCCGGCGAGGCCTGCCCTCCACTCCGTTATCTCACGGGAGTCGAGTCCCCGGTTGTGCTGGCAGATTCCTTCCGGATTCTGCATGCAGATGCCGCCGAAGTCGGAACGTTCAACCGCTTCCAAGGCGATAAAAGCGGTGCCAAGATCGACTACATCCTCGTCTCGCCCGAAACCAAGGTGCTTTCAGCGGATATCGACTATTCCATGCCGGACGGCCGCTGCATTTCCGATCACTTCGCTGTGTCGGCAACCGTCTGTCTACAAAGCAACTAACGCTGAAGGACCCACTTTTTTCCGTGCAACGCGCTAGGTGAATGGATAGAGTTTTCGACGTTTTTTGGAGGAACAGGGGAATGGGCAGGGAATTGAAGATTGGAATGGTGTCGCTGGGGTGCGCGAAAAACCTGGTGGATGCGGAAGTCATGATGGGCAATCTCGGCGAAGCGGGCATGGCGTTTACAGCCGATCCGGCCGAAGCGGATGTGTTGATCGTCAACACCTGCTCCTTCGTGGAAGACGCCAAGGCCGAGAGCATCGGCACCATCGAGGAGTTGATTGCCGAGCGCCGCAAGCATGGACGCCATCGCCAGAAAATCATCGTGGCCGGCTGTCTGGCCCAGCGCTATGCCGACAGCCTGCCCGAACAGCTGCCGGAGGTGGATGCCTATATCGGCCTCGATCAGGTGAACTATGTCGCCGGGATCATACGGGAAGTGATGGCCCGCGACGGCGAGAAGGGCGTCACGTTTGTCTCCGAAAAGTCGAAGTATATCCCGAGCTATGAAACCCCGCGCCTCCGCCTGACCGACGCGCATAGCGCCTATGTCAAAATCGCCGAAGGGTGCAACCATCCATGTTCATTCTGCGTGATTCCCAAGATTCGCGGCCGCCATCGCAGCCGGCCGCAGGCTGACATTATCGCCGAGGTCCGTGACCTCGTGGAGCAGGGCTGCAAGGAGATCAATCTGATTTCGCAGGACACTACTTACTACGGCATGGATAAATGGGAAGGAAAAAGCGCCACGCCACGTAGCGGCGTCGACTCCTCCCGCGGCGAAAGCCTGACCTCGCTGATCCGTGAACTGGATGCCATCGAAGGCGATTTCTGGATCCGCCTGCTCTACAGCCATCCGGCGCACTGGAGTACCGAATTGATGGAAACCATCGCTACCAGCCAAAAGGTCGTGCCCTACGTCGATATACCGCTGCAGCATATTTCCGACAACATGCTCTCCGCCATGCGGCGCGAAACCGACGGTGCCTATATCCGCAATCTGATCCGTGAAATGCGCGAGAAAATACCGGGCCTCGGGATTCGCACCGCATTCATCGTCGGCTTCCCCGGCGAGACCGAAGCCGATTTCAACGAATTGGTCGAATTCTGCGAAGAGTTCCGCTTCGATCGCGTCGGGGTTTTTGAATATTCACGCGAAGAGGACACCCGCGCCTACGACATCGAAGAGGGTATCGTCGATCCCGAAACCCGCCACGCCCGTTGGGACACGCTCATGCGCCGGCTTTCCGAACTGGCGGTCGAAAACAACGAAAAGCGCATCGGTGAAACATTGCGTGTTCTGGTTGAAGCGCCGGGCATTGCCCGCTCCGCCTGGGACGCTCCCGATATCGATTGCAACGTCTTTGTGGACGACGATCTATTGGTTGGCGACTTTGCGGAAGTGGAAGTAATGGAGGTCGAGGGCTACGATTTGGTCGGCCGCGCCATGTGACCTCTTGGCGGGCCGGAGTGTATATTCACAACATATGTTTGCGCCCATGTTCCATAGACGATTGGCCTGGGCCGCCCTTTCCGGCGGTTTTTTGTGTACCCTGTCCGTTTCCGCGCTGACCGATGCGATCAGCCCCCTGTTCAGCGGTTCCGGAAATTGCGCATTCTGCCATGAGCAGTGGGGCGGGGCGCTGCTGGATGCCGCCGGCAACAATGTTTCCATTACGGGCGATTGGCGGGCAACGATGATGGCTCATTCCTTCGTCGATCCGCTGTGGCGCGCCCGCATGGAGGCGGAGGTTGCGGACCGGCCGGAACTGAGGGAGTTTATCGAGGACAAGTGCCTGACTTGTCACGCCCCGATGGCGCGCACCCAATATCGCCATGACGAGGGCCAACCACTGGGCATGGACCAGGCTCTTGGGATGGATCTGGCACACGACGGGGTTAGCTGTTCCCTATGCCACCAGATCAAGGCCGAAAGCCTGGGCGAGGAATCCAGCCTCGATGGCGGCTATAAAATAGGGACGGAGCGACGAATCTACGGCCCCTATACCAACGTGGTCACCATGCCGATGAAGCGTCATGTGGATTATACCCCGGGTTTCGGTGCCCACGTTCAACAATCGGGAATGTGCGCAACCTGCCATACGCTTTTTACTCCCGTTTTCGACGGTTCGGGCGCGGAGGTTGGACTCTTTCCCGAGCAGGTGCCGTATCTGGAATGGAAGAACAGCATCTATCCGGCGCAAAACCGCCACTGCCAGGACTGCCACATGCCGAGGCTTGACGAGCCCATCCAGATCACGGCCCGCCCGCCGTGGATCGGGACTCGGGAACCGTTTTGGAAACATACGTTTCTCGGTGCCAATGTGTTCATGATGCAACTGTTGGCCGATCCTGAAAACGAGCTGTACACGCTGGCCGACGCGGAATCCTTCGAGCTCGCGATTGAGCGCACGCGGCGTTTTCTACGCGAAGAAACCGCCCGGTTGTCGGTCTCACCGGATTTTCAGCACGGGCAACTGTTGCTCCGTGTAAGGGTGGTAAACCTTGCCGGGCACAAGTTCCCCACCGGCTACCCCTATCGCCGGGCCTGGCTACGCGTGGTAGTGAACGATGAAGCGGGGCTGCTCGTTTTTTCCTCCGGAACCAGCGATGGCCAGGGCTGGCTGGACTATTCGCCGGCCAGCGGATACCCGCAGCACGAAGTAGAGATTGTCTCACCGCGGCAGGTTCAGGTCTATCAGGCCGTCATGGGGGATGCCAACGGCAATCCGACCACGCACCTGCTGCGGGCCACGCACTATCTTAAGGATAACCGCATTCCCCCCAAGGGATTCCGCATGGATGGGCCGTATATCGACAAGGTCGAAGTGCGCGGAGTGGCTGCGACGGACCCGGACTATCGCGAGGGAGACGGTTGCGATGTAACACTGTACCGCATCCCGCTACCCGAGGGCGTTCGGCGGGTCGATGTGGATGTGCAACTGCTCTACCAATCCGTTCCTGCGGAATCGGTGGCAGAATTACTCGAATCCGATCTTCCGGCGGCCCAGGCCTTTTCCCGCCTATACAAAAAAGCCGGGAAACAGCCGCAAACGGTGCAGTCCGTCCGCTTTTCCGCCGAGCTTCCCCGATAATCCTGCACTTTGTGTAAGGCTTTCCTTTGCAACGCTTGACTGAATTTGGTCCATCAACTATTCATACCCCATGAAAAATGATCATCTTTACGGTATTGAGGCTGGTGAGGTCGATGTCGCCCTGATTGGCGGGGGTATCATGAGCGCGACGCTGGGCGTGTTGCTGCGCCGGCTGAAACCCGAATGGAGCATCCAGATCATCGAAACATTGCCGCAAGTGGCGCTGGAAAGCTCGAATGCCTGGAACAATGCCGGCACTGGCCATGCCGGCCTTTGCGAGCTCAACTACACCCCCGAAACGGCCGACGGCTCCATCGAAATTGCCAAGGCGTTGAAGGTGAATGCGAGCTTCGAGACCTCCAAACAGTTCTGGTCCTGGCTGGTGGAGCAGGGGATTGTCGCCGACCCCTCGACCTTTATTCGCAGTGTCGCCCACATGAGCTTTGTCACAGGAGCGGAAAACCGCGATTACCTGAAAAAGCGGCAGGCGGCGATGGTGCAGTCGCCCGCCTTTGAAAAGATGGAGTTTTCCGACGATCCCGCGCAAATCGGGCAGTGGGCCCCGTTGTTGATGCAAGGACGCATCGGGGACGAAATCATAGCCGCCACGCACAATACACACGGCACGGATGTCAACTATGGCGAGATCACGCGCATCCTGATCGATCATCTGACGGCGCAGGATGGCGTTGGCCTGGTCACCGATACGAAGGGCACCAATTTGAAGCGTCTGTCCGATGGCCGCTGGAAGCTGGCCATCAAGCATGCCACCGGCGGCAAGGATGAGCTGAAGGCGCGCTTTGTCTTTATCGGCGCCGGCGGCGGTGCGTTGCAGCTGTTGCAGAAATCGGGAATTCCCGAAGGCAAGGGCTTTGGAGGATTCCCTGTGAGCGGGCAATTTCTGGTTTGCCGGAACAGGCAAATTGTCGAGCAACATTACGCAAAAGTCTACGGCAAGGCCGCCGTGGGTGCCCCGCCGATGTCGGTACCCCATTTGGATTCGCGGGTGATCAACGGGCAGCGCTACCTGCTGTTCGGGCCCTATGCCGGTTTTTCGCCCAAGTTTCTCAAGAAGGGATCCAATCTGGATCTCTTCAAGTCCGTCACGCTCGACAACCTGATTCCCATGCTGGCGACGGGGCGCGACAACATGGACCTGACCAAATACCTGATCAACGAATGCCGCAAGAACCACGAGACCCGTTGCGCCGGCCTGCGGGAATTCGTCCCTGCGGCCAAGAACGAAGATTGGGCGCTGTGCGTGGCCGGACAGCGCGTGCAGATCATCAAGAAGGCGCCATCGGGCGGCGGGGCATTGCAATTCGGCACCGAGGTCGTGGCTTCGGCCGACGGCTCCATCGCCGCTATGCTGGGGGCCTCGCCCGGGGCTTCCACTGCGGCGGCGATCATGCTCGAGGTGCTCGAAAAATGCTTCCCGCGGGAAATGGCCTCCGACGAGTGGAAAACCAAGATTGCCGAAATGCTTCCGGTGTACGGCACCAAACCGGAGGAAAGGGCCGAAACCCTGGTTGCACTCCGCGACAAAACGCACCGGCAGCTCCAACTCGATTGATGCGGCTGGCCCCGAGCTGGGCCGGTGCCATTCGGTTTTCGCAGGGCGAAACCGGAACCGTTAATAGACGCTACTTTTCAATCACGCCCGCTCCATGAACTTGTCTAATGGTTTGTTCCGAGGGGTTTCCCTCAAAAAACAAAGGATCCTTAATGGACATGGCAGGGTATATGTGAAATAACGTTGCATAAGTAGGCGTGTGGCTGATGCGCCGAATACAAGGATTGATATGCCGAAGCGCAGATTCATTCGGTTAGCTCTCTTCGCATTGCTGGTTGGGCTTGGCGGAGATGGCATGGTGCATGCCCAGGAGCCGGCATACGGCCATGTCTGGTGCCACGATCCATCCACGATGATCAAGACGGGCAGTCGCTACTACTATTACATGACCGGCCGCGGGATTCCCTTGGCCTATACCACCGATCTGCGCAACTGGACCTACGGCGGCTCGGTTTTTCCGGGCGATCCGCCGGCATGGGTGTCCCTTGCCGTGCCGGACTACGACCCCGGAAACTGGGCCTGGGCCCCCGATGTGGCCTACTTCAACGGCAAGTACCATGTCTACTACTCCGTATCGCAATGGGGTACGATTGATTCCGTGATCGGCTTGGTCACTTCGCCATCGCTCATTACCCCGACCTGGACCGATCAAGGGAAGGTTGTACAGTCCGATGCCGCACCGGGAGGCGGCGGGACTGATACCACCGACTACAACTGCATCGACCCGAGCATTCTGGTGGATACGGACAGTAAGGTGTGGATGACGTTTGGCTCCTATTCATCCGGTATCGTGATTACCGAAATTGATCCGGCCACCGGCCTGAGGAAGAACCCGGTGATCTTTGATGCCACACTGCTTGCCAACAACAGCGGCTATCGCGGATGGGGCAGCAGTATTGAAGGCGCATTTACCTATAAGCACGGAAGCTACTACTATCTATTCGTCAACTATGGTGAATGCTGCTCCGGCGTGGACAGCACGTACAACATCCGCGTGGGCCGGAGTTCCAGCGTGACGGGACCGTACGTTGATAAGGGTGGCATCGATATGCGCGATGGAGGCGGCACCATGCTGCTCGAAAGCAGTGGCCGCTACATCGGGCCGGGCCATGCCGGGATCCTGAACGACGGCGGTACGGAATGGTTTACCTACCACTACTACGACGGGAACGACCTGGGGGCATCCAAGCACGGGCTGTCGCAGTTGGGCTGGGATGAAAACGACTGGCCTGTTTTGCCGAACGACTGGAGTGGGCTTTATACCTTCAATGCCGATGCGCACGAGCAGATGGGTTTGTACGACGGCACCCTGCAGAGCGGCGCGGCTATTGTGTCCGATCCGGTACTCGGTGACGCGCTTGAACTGGATGGGTCCGGGTATGTAGCGCTTCCCGATCCCGTTGCCAACTGCAAGACGGTGACGGCCTGGGTGAAGTGGAATGGCGGGGGCGACTGGCAGCGTATTTTCGACTTTGGCACCGATACCTCGCAGTACATGTTTCTCTCGCCCCGCGCCAGCAGCGGAAAGATGCGTTTTGGTATCCGGAATGGTGGTGGGGAACAGACCGTTGAAGCTCCGTTTGCGCTGCCGACCAATACCTGGTGCCATGTGGCGGTTACGCTCGATGGAGACGACGGAATTATTTATTTGAGCGGTCAACCGGTGGCGACCAACGCCATCACCATCCGGCCATGGGAATTGCTCGCCCGGAACAACCTGATAGGCGATAGCCAGTTTTCCTCCGATGCCGGCTTTGACGGACGCATTGCATCCTTCCGGGTGTTTGCCCGTGCCTTGTCCGCCGATGAAGTGCGAACCATGGCCGGAACCATCCCGTCCCTGGCGCACCGCTACAGCTTTGCGTCGGATGTGGGCGATTCCATCGGCATGGCGAACGGCACGCTGAAGGGGAGTGCCTCGATTGCGAATGGTGCGCTCAACCTGCCCGGCACCAGCGGAAGCTATGGCGAGCTTCCCGGCGGACTCGTGTCCGGTTGCCGTGCGGTCACGATCGAATACTGGACCGACCTCGGTGCCAATGGAGATTGGGCACGCGTATTCGATTTCGGAAACATCGATGGTCCAAATGGCGCGAATTATCTGTTCTTCACATCGCATTCGGGTTTTGGCGATTATCGGCTGGATTTGAACGGTACGGTGCTGGCGAAGTCCGGCGGCAACCTAAACAACCAGGCGGAACATGTGGTTTGCGTTCTTGACCCGGCCAACAGCTATGGCGCCGTCTATCTCAATGGAGCGCTGGCGATGCAGCAGACCATCACCTTGCCGGCCCTCGATACCGTGGGCAACGCGTGGTCCTTCCTGGGCCGCTCGCTCTTCAGTGCCGACCCATACCTGAATGGCGCCATCAAAGAATTCCGCATCTATGACGGACGGCTCGCACCGGATCAGATCGCGCTCAACAATGAGGTCGGCCCGGACGTGGTCTATCAGCCCACCTCGTTTGCCTGGAGCAAGACCGTCGATACCCTGTCCTTTGAATGGCCGACCTATCCGGGCGGCTACGCCGTGGAATATAAAACGTCGCTGACGGATGGATCGGCATGGATGCCGCTGGCCACGCCGCCGCCGGCCAATGGAACCAATGCCTTGACGGTATCCATGGATTCCATTTCGTCGAGCAATGCCTTCTTCCAACTGCGTCAATAGCCGCTGTGTTCTTTGCGCGGTAAGTGCGGTTTGGACCACTTCGTTATTGAACCGTGCTCTCTACTCACTATTTCCCTTCAGGAAATTATGGCTTCGCGCCTGCGGAAATTATCAATCGCTTCGGTTGCCATCCTGCTTTGTATCATTGCTGCCGCTGACTCCAGCCTCACTTCGTGTCGGCTGCGTAAGGTCTATGCGCTGGTTGGGTGAAATTTCTACAGGTGTTATAGTAAATGAGACTGTCCCATCTCCACCAACCTGTTTGTAACTGACGGTCAAAGATTCATCGTCATTATGCGTGAACTCCATATCCCGATATTTAGATGAGTTGAAGTCATCTGCATTGTCTAAACTGGCAACAAATGCTTTTAGATCTGAAGGGGTATCGGGGAAATGATCATTGACGCCTTGATACATGTAGATAACAGACATCAATTCTATGCTTGGTTCAATTGCCTGTTCACAAAGTGCATTTGTCATTTCGTTTCTGATGGAAGTGCATCCTGAAATCAGAACAAGGCTACAGAAGACAAGTGTTGTTGCTATTTTTGGTTTCATTTTACCTACACCCAACGTTAGATGTGACCCGCGAAATGGTGGAGCGTGATTGTTTAGGGACACTCAACCGTTAAATTAACTGCCGGACTTCGTCGGGCCCATGCCCTGGTTGTGCATTTTATTTACTCTTGCTGGACTTAAACTTTCTATAAAGCGCCCACCCATTGGCAAATTGTGTTAGAGCCAGATTAACTAAGAAAAACCCTAAGATAAAGAGCCGCATAGAGCTGCTTTCTTTAAATATGGCAGATGCCTCAGACCATGTGAGAGCAATTAGTCCTATTCCTGCAAATACACCACAGCCAGATGCAAAAAATTGCCCTTGATAGCAGATCTCGAATTTCATTTTCATAATTTAATCCCGGACAACGTCATGGATGAGTTGCGCAAAAAGAGTTCGTTCACTTCAAACTTGGTACGAGCAGTTGACGTTAAAAATAGCCTGCGCTTTCTGCGTAAACTCCAACCACTGGTTGTGCTGGTTTTAGGCAGCAATTACCCACATAAGGTACAAAACTTTCCACAAAGCGAGGGCAATATTTGCGAATATGGAAAATTTGATCCATCTATCCAGTTTGTGGAACAGAAAATATACCGCATTGCAAATTATGATTATTACGAAAAACGTTATCAGCAAGCTGCCATGAATGAAATGAGGACCCATCATATGCATCGACATATAAACTAATATATCGGAGCACTCTGCGAACAAGTTGATGATATAAAGCCCTAGTAGAGGGATGATGAAAAATATTGAATTCTGTATGATCAGATATGACTTCAGCTTCATATTTTCCTTTCAGCACAACGTTACGTGTGACCTGCCTCGCGCTTAATCTTCAGGCACGATAGATTGTGCGTTGGCCGGGGTAGGGTCAACGCGCTGGTTAGTAATTTAGTTAGTAATCGTAAATGGAACTCCACCTGTAGTTATTGTTCCTATTGAAAAATTAGATGAACTACCCATAATGATTTTCTCTGAATGGATTGTTCTCGAACCGTCTAGGTTGTAAGTAATTTCAGTGTCAGTGGCGCTAAAAAGATCGCCGCCCAGTTCAACAGATGAATCTCCGGGCAAATAAACTGAATCGATTGATCCTGTTTGATTGGTGTGAGTAATCGTTGCTTCATTTCCTACAACAAACATGCCGTAACGATCTGCAACTCCGACATTTCCAGTTGCATATGATTTATCTTCATCGGGTTGAATATCATCAGCAATGACCGCCAGATTTTCATAATCTGTTATGATAACGGGCTCATGTTCTCTCTTTGGCTCCGGTTTTTGACTTAATTTAATATTCGGAATCTCATCAATTTGATTCAATTGAGATGAGTTGTTTGAATCTGAAATCAGAATGTTGTGGGAGGTGGCTGGTTGTTTCTCTGGTGTTGCATCAATCATGGATGCAGGGGGCAACTTAGGATCTTTGCTTTGTCTTTTATTTCCAGGATAGATGATGAAGGATGCAAGCAGAATTGCACCCATCACTATTGTCAAAAGTGTTGGTTTTGAGATTATAAATTTCATGCAGCTAATGTTATGTGTAACCTGCTCGGGATATATGCGTTAGGCATGAAAGCTTGCTTGTCCTTCAGAGTCTTGGCGTCGGAGGGTGCGTTTTGAACCACTCGTTTCACTTGTTATTTATCTCCGATAAATTATCTATCGCTGCGCTTTCGGCCGCGTAAGATCCACGCGCTGGTTGGGACTAATATTCTTTATAATTTGGCTGTAACGAATGAAGTAAAGGCCTTGAAAGAAAAGCATCAGCGCTGTTGCTATTCCAACACACATTACATACATACCTAATTTCAAAATCAGGTCTGGAATTTCGGATAATATGCTTATGCAAAAACTGAGATCCTGGTTGTCATGACTTATTGAAGCGTTTTTCTGTACGTTAACCACGGCCTCGTTCAAAACCGGTCGAAACTCTGCAATGGAATGATTAATAATAATACTGCCAGCAATACATAGTAGAGCTAGCCCAACTGCCGTCCATATAGCCAGCTTACCCATGAATTTTGATTTATGGGTGAGGCGTTCATCATCCATCCAGAGTAACTTTAGTATGGTTTCTCTTTTCATCATCAGTTGTCCCAACGTTTGGTGTGACCTTCGCTGTGCTAAACGTTGACCGAATCAAATTGCGTTGGTGTAAGGTCGATGCCTTGGTTGGGAGTATTAGTTAATGCCCCAATAGGGACCGTTTCCCTGTTTTATACAGTGCTTCAGGACAAGGAATTTTTGGTTCTGTCGAATCCCAGTCTACTCCCTCTGAAAGGAGCCAGTTCTTTATCTGCTTCAATGACTCAAGCTGATCCGGAATGGAAGCATTGGTATCATACCCGAACAAAGGTATGCCTGAATCTTTTAACATAACACTGCATTCTGGTGCTATTTCTCCTTTCTTTTCAGCGTAGATGATTGCGACGTGGCACGGAATCATCGTAGATGACACTGGGTGCGGAATAAGAAGGTCATATTTGATTGCCCCGTCTTTCAATAGCTGCACCCAGTAGCTATCCCGGGAAGATCCATCTCCTAAGGGCAGCATTGAATCGAACTGAAGACAGATATCGTAACCACTATTTGTCCTAATGATATTTTTTAGTGTGATGACCTTCACAGAACTCTCATCAAGCGTCTCTTTGAAGCGATTGTCAGTCCAATTGTAAGTGCTTAGCATTAATTCTGACCACTTACTGAAATCTTTCTCCAGTATGGCTTCAATGTACTTGTCTGTAATATCTCTGGCGTCTGATTCACTAATTCTTCCCGCATAGGTCACCGATGTCATAAACAGTATGGACAGTAGAGTAGATATATGTTTTTTCATGTTATTTTCTCCTTTTATACTCCCAACGTTACGTGTGACCTGCGCGGGACATATGCGTTCGGCATGAAAATTGTGCGGTTTGAACCACTTCGTTATTCCCTTTGGGAATTATCTATCGCTTCGCTTTCGGCCGCGTAAGGTCCACGCGCTGGTTCGCATAGTTATTTGGTTTGTAATCGGTTTGATTTTTTTACAATGAGGCCATGGATTACAGCATGTAGCAGTATTGCAACACAGATCATTCCTGCTCCAATCAAAATGCTATTTGAGATCATATCACCGAGGAGCAAATTAGATTCAAATTGGTGAAATCCATTGGTTATAGCTTTGGTAATTTCTGTTGCTGCTTCAGATTCATTCATTTGTTTTTCCTTTTAATACTGCGAACGTTACGTGTGACCTGCGCGGGATATATGCGTTAGACATGAAAACTGTGCGTTTTACCGCGTAAGGTCCACGCGCTGGTTAGCTGTGTTTTCGTAAACTTTCAGGACAATTCACCGGCTGGAGGGCGGGAGCCGACCTCGCATTCATTGTGCAATATTTGTTTCAATGAAGTCGTGTGATGAATATCCAGGGCACTTGGTAGTTTTTCCAGGCATGGAACCACATCGCGAGCAGTAAACGAAATTGGCTGAATTCTCATTGAAATCGTGAGCGGAGTATTCCGGACATTTGCTGGGCTCACCCTCAGGAATAGCCCCACAACGAGAGCAGTATACAGGAATAACAGTTCTTTCGATTGAAGTTTTTTGCTGACATTGACACCCAGCTACAAACAGCAACACGCAATATGCAATAACAACATTAGGTGACATTTTTTTTCTCATACTACTCCTTTGCTAACGTTTGGTGTGACCTTCGGTGCGCATAAACTGTCGGCCGAATCAACCGGCGTTTTCACCGTAAGGTCCATGCCCTGGTTCTGTCTTCTTTTTCCATTCATCCCAATAATCATGACATGCCTTCTCAATTTCCTCATACGACACAGGCGCACCTGAATCTAAGGTGAAAGTGATGTTCTGATAATCCAAAATTAATGTGCTTGTTGTGGTCAGTACAGAAATAGGCATGGACTTAGATTCTGTGGATAGTATTTCAGGTACACACAACTCTAGTTCTTCGGAGATTGTTGAAACTTTGCCTTCATAATCATGAAATTCAGCTTTTGTGACTCCTGTCATCTTTAAAACAAAGCTGTCTCCCAGCGGTTTGATTCTTTTCCGCATCCACGGAATGCATACGAACAATGTTAATTGATCTCCATTCACTTCGTGAACGGTTATATCTCCATCGTGGAGCAGGTTCCAAATCTGGATTTCTTTTTTCATTTTATGTGACAGAACGTTTGGTGTGACCCGCCCGGGAATAAACCGTCAGGCATGAAAATTGTGCGTTTTACCGGGTAGGGTCC
>JBNLGU010000005.1:0-58427 GCA_050306215.1 Pontiella sp. | reverse complement strand
TGGCGAGACGAACAACCATATGCCGGTTCATGACAGCCAAGGTGCTAGTTGGTGATGCGGCTTGGCAAGCAAGCCTCCGCTTGATATTTCGATTGAACCTTGCCAGAAAAACCTTTTGTATCGCTGAATTCATCTATTTACCTGAAGGATTCACGCAATGGATTTAATACGTATCGCAGACGCCATCAACGCCGAGCTGGTTTGGGGGCCGGAGGGCTGGGAGCAGATCAACATTGAAACGGTTTTTGCCTCGGATCTTATGAGTGATGTGCTCATGAGCGAACGGGACGATATGCTGCTGGTCACCTCGCTGTCGACCGAGCAGTCGGTTCGCTCGGCGAGTATCGTCGGTTCGGAAGCGGTGGTCATCGCCAACAACAAGACGGTGACGGATGGGATGGTCGAGCTGGCAAAGGATCAGGGCATCGCCCTGTTTTGCACGCGCCACCCCAAGTACGAGTCTTGTCTTCGGCTTGGTCGCATTCTGGAACCCCGATGAGCAGCGAACGCATAGAACCGCTCCAATCTTCGCTGCGGGTGCAGGAATTGATCTACGGCCTGCGCATCCGCGAGGTCATGACCAGCAAGGTGTTCGCGGTGAGCCGCAACTGCACGATGCGCGACGTGCAGACCATCATGAAAAAAAACTCCATCACCGGTGTACCGGTGGTGGACAACAAGCGGGTGGTGGGCATCGTCAGCATGAACGACCTGATGAATGCGCTGGAAAAGGGGGCCATGGACGACTGCGTCGTGAAATGGATGGCTGGCGAGGTGCAGACCCTGGAGGAGGATATGCCGCTCTCCTTTGCCATTTCCGCCTTCAACAAGTTTCCGTTTCGCCGCTTTCCGGTGGTCAACAAGCAGAACGAGCTGGTGGGCATCATTACCTTCCGCAACATCAATCTTGCCCTCATTCGCGAGCTTTCGCGGCAGTTGCGGGAAATGGAACACCAGCAGGAAAACCCGGAAGAGGCGGGGTCGCTGGCCCTGGTCAAGGTTTACCAGTTGCACCGGTATGATTTTGAAAACGGCGGAAAGGCCTCGAGCGAGATCAAGCAGTTTCTGAAGGCGCGGGGTATTTCGGCCAAGCTGATCCGGCGGGTGGCGGTGGCCAGCTATGAGCTTGAGATCAATCTGGTGGCCCATTCGATTGGCGGCATGCTGGGCTTTGATATCAATGGTCAGCGGGTCAAGATTTCGTCCCACGACCGCGGGCCAGGCATCGAGGATATCGACAAGGCCATGACCGTAGGCTTCTCCACCGCCAATGACTGGATCCGGTCGCAAGGTTTCGGGGCCGGAATGGGCCTGCCTAATGTGAAGCGAGTGTCGGATGAATTCGCCATCAAGTCAGCGGTGGGAATGGGTACGATGGTACAGGCGATTATCTATTTGAATACGGAGGACGAACATGAGGATAAGTGATCTGAACACGGTGGAAGGATGCTCCTGCTTGCAGCCCGGCTACGAGGATGCCGAACTGGCTGATGGATATACCTCCGATCTTTTGAGCGATGTGATGGCCCACGCCAAGGAAGGGTCTGTGCTGATCACGATCCAGGCGCACAAGAACACGGTGGCCGTTGCGTCGCTGAGCGGGGTACTGGCTATCGTGTTCTGCAACAACCGTCCCGTGGGCGAGGATGTGTTGGCGGCGGCGGCCAAGGAAGGCATTGCGGTGTTCCGGACTCCGGAAAACCAGTTCCGAGCTTCCGCCCGGATTTCCCAGCATCTCGGAGGTTGTCCGGCCCGCTAGGAGGAAAGATGCACTATCGTGCTGATTTTCATATCCACAGTTGCCTTTCGCCGTGTGGGTCCTTGGAGATGTCGCCATCGGCGATTGTTCAACAGGCGAAGAGGGTCGGCTTGAATGCGATCGCGCTTTCCGACCACAACTGCCCGTTCAACCTGCCGGCATTTGCCGCGCATTGCCGCGCCCTGCAAATGGAATGCCTGTATGGGTTGGAGGTCACCACCACGGAAGAGGCGCACATGCTCTGCCTGTTCGACGATCTGGAGGTCGCCATGGAACTGGGGGGGAGGGTGTATGACAGCCTTCCCGATATCCGGAACCAACCGGATCGTTTCGGCGATCAACCGATCGTCGACGAAAGCGACAATATCCTGGGCTTTGCCGATAAGTATTTGGTCAGTGCTTCCGCCTTTGATTTGGGGTCGTTGCTGGAGCAGGTTCATTCCCTAGGTGGATTATTTGTTCCGGCACACATCGACCGATCGGTATTTGGGATCATTTCCCAGTTGGGCTTCCTTCCCGACGAGCCGTTTGATGCCGTAGAGCTGACTCGCCGCGGGAACCCCAGGCTGGCGGGGCGCTATCCGGTGATGCGCAACTCGGATTCGCATCAATTAAACAGCGTGGGCGAGGAATGCAATGAATTTGAGGCCGACCGGTTGAGCGTTGTTTCATTAAGTAACGCCCTACAAGCCCAGCGCGATGGTTTGGGAGGGTAGCTCTTTTTTGGCATTTCTGGCTGTCGTGGCGTTGCGCACCCACTTCTTGACCAGTATCTGGGGGTAAGCGGGCGTAAAGTTGTAGGTCAATGCCAGATCATGCAGTTGTTGTTGCATCTCCGGGTATCGATAGCCCAATGCGACGCAAAGTACGGTTTTTTCCGTTGCGTCGATATCCAGGGACCGCACGGTATCCAAGCCGAGAAGTTCCGTCCCTTTAAGTAGTTGGGCCAGCCTGTTGTGGTCGTTCGATTGGGTGCCGACTTCCGCGATGGCCTTGCCCCAATTGCGTTCCGCAATGGCGTGTTGGTTCTGGCCCATGGCGGCGCAGTATATGACGAGATGCTCCCAGTAGGGATGGTTCACCTTCTGCGAAATCAAGTTGTCGACATTTGCTATCTGCTCCGCATGTAGCAATTTTTCCATCGCGGTATGCGGATTGTGCATTTCTTCGAGGCATTCAAGATAGTCCGGAATGTTACCGACGGAGTAGTAGCGAATGGCATTTAACCTTGGCAACTCGGCGGATTGCCTGCCCCCCACATCGGCGATCTTGTCCGACGCTTGCTTGTGATAGCCGGCGCAGGTGAGGTAGAGCACGGTCTTTTCGGCGCGCCGTTCCGTACTGCCTCCCGCTTCCCCCGAAAGCGCATTCGCCAGCAGGGTGTCGTAGTCCCGCAATGCCAGGAGGATCTGTTCTTCCAGACCGGCATACAGGCCGTTGTTCGGGGCTAACTTCATTGCCCGTTGGACATAGGGAAGGGCTTCGGAAAACTCGCCGCGCAACCACCGGTCTTTCGCGATGGCGTACAATCCCTTTCCCTCCATGCCGCCCTGCCGGTCGGAGAATTCGTAGAATTGGTAGGCATTGCTCCGATCGTTAACCACGCGGGCCAGTAGGTAGTAGCACGAGGCATCGTTTTCATGCTTCTTGCAGTAGGCCGTGTATTCCCGTTCCAAATTATGCTCGGGATGGTGGACCTGCATGTAGTTCTGGTAGTAGAGATGCCATGGCAACAAGGAGGGGGACACATCCAGCCCCTTGCGCAGAAAGGCCATGGTGCCTTCGTCGTCTGCACTGGCGAGCGCCACTTCGAGCAACTGTTCCGACTCGATCGATTCTGGTTGGCGCGACAGCGCCCGACGAGCATACTTGACGGCGGCGGCGTCCAGCTTGAACTTATCCATCAACTGGACCATGGCCATGTGCGTGTCCGGGCGGTACAGACTGATCGACTCTTGGCGGAGCGAATCTGTAGCGATCTTCCGGAGACCATGCTGCGGTTCGCTCAAACCGGGGAAAATTCGGATCTGGCCGGAATGAGAGAATCCGGACTCCGGGCCCGGGGTGCTTTGTTCCGGATCCTCGTAGGTCAGGAGCGCCATGGCATCGGGATTGATGACCAGCAAGTGCTTGTTCAGCAATTGCTTGATCAGCGGAACGGAATAGGTGAACTGCTTCGCGGGCATGGCTTCGGCCTTCAGCTCGTGTTCGCCCAGCCGCAACGTGATTTGCTTTGTTGCCCCCGGGAGGAGCTCGTAGGTTTGATCGTCCAGTGAAAAGGTGTAGCTTTCCAGCGTCCCGTTCACGATCCATGCCTTGTAGTTGCGCAGGGATGATACGCCGACCGAGATTAGGTAGATGGCCGCCGACGCCGTAATGGTCATCAACGGTGTGTAGGCACGCAACACCGGTTCCGGCTGCACCTTGAGCGTCTCCAGATTGGCTGTTCCCTCGGAAGCTTCCATCAGGGTTTGGCAATATTCGAGAAGTTCTTCCGCCTGTTTTCCGGCCCCGAGAACAATCGCCTTGCGGCAGTACGTCATGGCCTCGCCATAATTGCCAAATCGGCTGAGTCCCTGCGCAATCAGGTATTGGATTTGCATGTGGGTTTCAAAGCGCAATCCATAGGACTTCTGCACGTCGTGGAACCAGGATTCCATGTTGTAAACCATGAGGGTGTGCAGCGCGTGCGCGCAGTTTTCGGGATTGTCGGCTTCCGAGGCAAACCCCTCCATCATCAAAGAGAGGTTGCGTTTTCGCTCTTTTTCATATTTCCGGGCGGACGTGATTCCGCTGTTGCCGCACTGGGGACATTCGTCAACCATGCGAAACTTTCCAACCGGAAAGAGGGGAATGTTGAGCATTTTTGCGAAACGGGTGGTGGAATAGGAACTCAGCATGGTTAGCCGTTTGCAGGTTGAGCACCGGCAAAAATGGGACGTTACATGCGATTTCCCGATAAATTCAGTTTCAAAAAACCGTGGCACTCCTAATCCTCGCTTCTTCGCTAGTAAAGATAGCTATGCGTTAGCGTGAGTAGTATCGGGATAAACTAAGCAATTAACGTGCTAAATAGCATTAATGATTAATATTGAACAAAGTTTAGACTCAGTTTGTGCTTGGGATTGGGAGGTTGTACGGAACCTTTAGTGCTCAGCAGGCAGGATGGTGAAGACTTTAAGGGAGTCGTTTAGGCGATGGCCGACCGTTTCCACATACCTGTGGGTGAATCCGTTCAATTTCCATTGCCTCGCTATGCGTAACCCATGACGGCTGGTGGCATCGTGGAGGATTCCAGAGGCACTTCCTTGCAGCAGGACAGTCGTAGCGTGATCGGTGAAGGGCGGGATCTCGGTTATGGGTGTTGGAATACCGAATGGACATGTTAGCGGGTGTTATTTATGACGTGCTTCAGAGCCTCAATAATGGTATTTATATTTAAAAGGTGGTCTTATGAATGCAGAACGGTTGATCAATTGGGGGTTTGAATGCGGGCAGACATTTTTGGCAGCGGGTCCTTGCAGCGCTGAAAGCGAGGATCAGGTTCTCGGGGTTGCGCGCCAGTTGTCCGGTAAGGGGATTGGTTTTTTTCGGGCAGGTCTGTGGAAGCCGCGTACGCGGCCGGGAACTTTCGAAGGGGTTGGAGCCGAAGGGTTGAAATGGCTGGTGCGCGCTCGGGCAGAAACTGGCTTGAAGATCGGGACGGAAGTCGCCGAGCCCGGGCATGTCGAGGCTTGCCTGGAGCAGGGAGTCGATGTGCTGTGGGTCGGCGCGCGCACCACGACGAACCCTTTCTCGGTTCAGGCCATTGCCGATGCGCTCAAAGGGGTGGATGTTCCGGTGTTTGTCAAAAACCCCATGAGTGAGGATATCGGCCTGTGGTTGGGGGCATTGGAGCGTATTGGGAACGCGGGCGTCGCTCGCTTGGGAGCCATCCACCGTGGTGTGGGATCGGCGTTGGAAATGCGCTATCGGAACGCGCCGGCCTGGAAAATGCCCATTGAGTTGATGCGGCGCCGGCCAGACCTACCGTTGTTGTGCGATCCCAGTCATATATGCGGCCGGAGGGATTTGATTCCCGCCATTGCCCAGGAAGCCTTGGATCTGCTTTTTGATGGATTGATGCTGGAGGTGCACTCCGATCCCGAAACGGCCTTGTCCGACTCGGCCCAGCAGCTGACGCCGGAGAGTTTTCTGGACCTAGTCGCTTCCCTGAATTTTCCCAGTGAGGAAGGCGGGCGGCCCGGTTTTGTGCAGCAAATGGCCAGGTTGCGTGAAGCGGTGGACGAGACCGACAGCCAGTTGCTCGATACGTTGGCGCGACGCATGGAAATCGTCCGGGAGATGGGGGAGCTCAAGGCCCGGGAAAATGTTTCAATCCTGCAACCGCACCGCTGGCAGTCGATTCTGGAGGATCGAATCCAGAAGGGTTTGCAGCTTGGTTTCACAGATCGGTTCGTAGGCGATCTTATGCAACTTATTCATGAAGAGGCAATTCGGTTTCAGGAGGAAGACAAGGATGGGGTTTAGCACCGCGTTCCGGGGCTTGGGCGGTGGGCCATTCGGCATGGTTGCGGAGGTCTTCTTTCCATGTTGAAGGTATACATTCACAATGTTTTTGCTTCAATTGGAACTTTCAATGCCCAGTTCTTCTCCCTATAAATGGTAAATAGCATTGGTGTGGTTATTGTTCGTCTAATGGTGTGGCGCAATGGCTCGTTTTATGGGACGAACCTGCGGCGGAAAACCAGCAGGTTTGGAGGGACAATAAAGAATTAATATTGACGGAGTTCCGGTTTTCCGGCATTCCTGTTCACAACCATGCTAAGCGTGTGCGGGGAAGTTTTCTGTATAGTTTTAGGAACGAGTTAATGATGTTGACCAATAAATCAGGCCGTTTTCCGGTTGTTCGAATTATTCTGTTCGCTTTGCTCCTCGGGATGGGCTCCGTCCATATGGCTTTTGCACAGGGCAACGATGAACTGACACCCACCGAGATGCTTAGCCGATCCATTGAGCTTTTGCAGCAGCAGCGCTACGACGAAGCCATTGATGCGATGACCGAGTATCTTGATGCGGTTGCCTATACCAAGATGCCCCGCATGCTCAAGAAGGCACAGGATGTCCGCTACCGCCTCGCCATCATCCTGATCGATCGCAACCGCAAGGAAGATGCCATCGAGATCCTTGAAGACTATGTGTCGAAACAGCCGGCGATGCACATGCGTCGCGCCTTGAAGATGCTGGTCGCCTGCTACTTCGATACGGCCATGTATGAAGAAGCAATCGATGCCGCCAAACGCGCTTTGGACTACAATGAGAATCCGTATGTTGTTGCAGTGGATATTTCGCTGAAGGAGGATGAAACCTTCGGGGACGAAGAGGAAGCGGAAGTCGATGCACCCTATACGCAGACTGAATTGACCATGCTTCAATTCGTCATTGCGGAATCCCATTTCAACCTCGAAAATATGGAGGAGTGCATCGCTCCGTTCACCTACGTGAGCAAAAACACGGAAGACGACCAGCGTAAAGGCTATTCGATCATGCAGATGATCAATGCGATGATTGAGCTCGAGTCCTTTGATCGCATCATTGCCTGGGTTCCCGAGTTGTACAAGACAACGGCCCGTTTCGACATCCGGGTCAACCTAGCGTTGCTGACGGCTGCTTCGACGTTGTATGGAGAAGGGGAATACGACAGTGCGTTGCCATTGTACCGCATGATCGTTCCCCGCGAAGAGTTGCTGGAATATCAGGAAAAACGCCTGAAGAAACTGCGCATCGAGGCGGGCCTGCCTCCCGACATGGGCGAAGAGCTGACTCCCGGCGAGATCCTTCTTTTTGGCCAGCAGAAGGCCGAGGAGCCGAGCAAGGCGGCGGCTAAGATCAACAATCTGTCGAGTACCTCAACCGTAATGGAAGAAGAGTCCGAAGAGCCTGAGGAACTGGTCGTCCCGCAGGAAATCCAAGAGCTGGAAGCCTTGCTGACCGCGTTGCGCAACATGCAACCCTATGAAGACCACGTAAATTTCCAGATGGCCCAGTTGTACAGGAATGTCGATCGCTTCTGGGAGGCGGTGCGTTTCTTTGAGACCGTATCGGCGGCCGAAGAAACCATATCTTTCGAGGATACCTCCATCTACGGACGTTCCGTCTATGAAACGGTCACGATTCTGGCGGACCAATTGGGCGAGCAACTGGAAGCCGAGAGTCAGGCTCTTGCCTTTTTGGATACCCACAAGGAAGGTTTGTATCCCCGATTGGTAGCCTATATCCTGACGCGCTACTACCAGCGACAGAAGGACTGGAAGTCGGTTGAGGCATTGAAGCCGTATGTGGACGGTATCCAGCGTTCCTCCGATATGGACTGGAGTCGCTATGACACGGAACTCTATTTCATGCAGGGTGTTGCACAGCTGATGCAGCAGCACTACACCAATGCCGTAAACGGCTTCAACTATGTCATCAGTGAGTTTCCCGGCACCGATCAGGAAGCCAACTCCCTCTTCTGGTGTGGTTTTTCATTCCTGTGCCTGGATGATCACGAAAAGGCGTATGATTGCTTTGAGCGGTATACCCGCGATTTTCCGGGCGGTCCGTTGCTCGACGAAGCCTATTATCAGGGCGGCATATGCCTCTTTGGCCTGGACCGGCTCTCCGAAGCAAAGGAACGTTTTTCCTATGTTGTCGATTCGTACGGAACAAACTCCACGGTCTACTCCGACTCCTGCATCATGCGGGCCGACATTCTGGCCTCCGAAGGGGGCGACTCGTTGGACAAGGCGGTCGAAGACTATCGGAATGCGTTCAAGTATGCCACCCGTGTAACTCAGGCCACGAAAGCCACCTTCAAGATGTGCGACCTGTTCAAGGCGGACGAACAGTTCTACGGTTTGAGTTATATCGAAGAGGCCGTGAACCTTTATCTGGCCAACTGGGGCGATGACAACGAAGCTGACCTGGCCAAGGCGCTGTTCTGGCTGGGTCGCGTAATGATTGCGCAGGACCGCTACGAAGAAGCCGCCAACAGCTATTTCCAAGCCATCGTGGACTATGGCGGAAACCTCCGTCAGGACGGCGTGGATTTGATGATTCCCGAGCTGGTTAAGATCTGCAAGGTATTCCTGAACGATGAGCAACGTGAAAACATGCGGACGCGGTTGCAGCTCAAGTCGCAGACCACGGACAGCATGACGTTGTCGCTTCGCCTTCGTGTCATTCTTTCAAAACTGGATGGCAACGAGATCGAGCTGGGCAAGGAGCTTATCGCGGAACTGCCCGATCTCGAGAATGCGTCGCCGCCGGTACTCAGCCTTATTTGCGAAGCATCCTTCGCCCAACAGGACTATTCCCGTGCTGAGGAGATCCTGCGCATCTTCAAGTACAAGTTTGAGGATTCAGACTACATGCGCTCGGCCTACAAGCTCCGCGCATCGGGCCAAATCAACAGCAAGGACTTCGCTGGTGCACTGGAAACGATCAAGTCGGCCCAGGAGGAATATGGAACCGATCCCCAGAGTTCCTGGGCGCAGTTGATGAAAGCCGACGTGTTGCTTTCGCAATCCTTGCTCCTGAGCAGTGACGAGCCGTTGGCGCCGGAAATGCTCCTCGATGAGTCCAAGCGGCAACTCCAGCTTGCGAAGGATCGGTTGGCGGAAACCAAGGCAGAACTTGCTCAAGCGAAAAAGGATGGCGACAAAGAGGCGACGGTCGAGCGGTTGACCACCGAGCAGGGATCGATTACGAAGCTGATCAACGAATTGCAAATGGCCGCGGATGGCAAGACCGGGACGGGTGAGACGCGAACCCTTCTCGCCAAGTGCAAGCTTGATCAAGCACGCGAAGAAAACAAAAACGTGATGGGTGTTGCGGAATGGCGGGGCGCTCCCTATGCCCAGGCGACCTATCAACTGGGCCGCGTGGAAGAGGCCGCAGGAAAGTTGCTCGCGGCGCATGGTTTTTATCAACGTGTGTACTACCAGTACAAGGGGTTGGCTGATGGTCACTGGGGTGCTGAAGCCTATCTCGCCGCAGCGCGTTGCCTTGACAAGCTTTCTGCGGATCCCGGCACAGGCCAGAAGGATCGGGAACGCTACAAGGCTGCCCGCCTCAACACGCTGCGGGCGATGCTGTATGACCGCTATGTGAACAAGCTGCCTCAGGCCGAGACCGCACGAGAACTTCTGGGTCCGTCAGAGGTTGCAACCATCGATGCCTTTATGACGTCCAATGCAACGACCAATATCGTTGTGAGCGTGGAGGAGGAACCGGAGGCTCAGCCTGTGAAAAAAGTAGAGGATACTGCTGAAGCTGGAGGGGAGGCCTAATGAAGACACTTGCTAGAACAGCCATTGCGGTCATTGCGTTTGTTTCCGTATGCCAAGCCCAGGAACAGTCGGGTGTTCCCGCGAAGATGCATATTGTCGGCGTGGAAAAGGAGCTTCGCGTTTTTCTTCAGCGCGTCGAGAACGGCAAGTTGTATTTCCAGCGCTATCGGCAGGCCAAGGATCTGGCCGGCCCGCTCAGCCGGATTGCATCCTTGGAGTTCATGGGCAATTTCGATGCAGCCGCCGCGCGCGAGCTGTACCGGGTTGGCGACTTCGAGCTGATGATCAGCCAGATGAACGCGGAACTTCCGCTGGATGAGTACTGGCCCTACATGCGGATAAAAAACAACTACCAGGATGTTTTCTGCATGCTGACACGGGCCTACCTGGAGCTGGGAGACTATGAAAATGCGACGAAGGCTGCAGCGATCCTGATGGAAAGCACTAGTGATTCGGTGTTGTCCACGGCTCAGAGCGTTTCCATTATGATTGCCCTGAAGGAAGGCAAGATTGACGAAGCCGAAGGCCTGCTTGAAAACATTGATTCCCCCGCTGGCGTACTGTACTTCAAGGCTTGCATCGAACGGGCCAAGAATGAGCCGAAGGCGGCCATCAAACTGGCAACGGAGCTCATCGACAACTTCGGGAACGATTTGGATTGGATGCCCAAGGCGGAGTTGCTGTGCGCGTATCTGTATCAGGATATGGCGGCCTCGAAGCCGGATCCCTATCTGGATTCCGCGAAGCAAACGGCACGCCAGGTGAAGCATATCTATGCAGGAACCAATATCGCGGCGCTGGCGGAAAGACTCGAAGGGTCCATTGCCGAGCTCCAGGAACGGCTTGAAGCGGAGGCCAAGGCCAAGGCCGAAGCCGAAGAAAAGGCCAAGGCGGAGGTCCGTGCACGTGCGGAAAAACGTGCGCAATCCGTATTTGGAACAGAACAGAATGAATCGGACGGAACCGGGGACGGGGCAGACACCCAGACCGGTGAAGGCGAGTCTGACGGTGGCGAAGGTGAACAGAACGGGACCGGACAATAAGGAATTGGTTCGCCCATTTATGGTTGATTTAAACAGGTATAACTAATCTGACAAGAGAACGGAGGAAACAGGAAATGAAAAAGCGATTCTTGATTATGGCGCTGATGGTGGTGGCCGTGGGTGTTTTTGCGCAGGATGCTGCGCCGGCTGCGGCGGATATCGCGGAGGAACTTCCACAGGAAGTCAATTTGTGGACGATGATTAAAACCGGTGGCTGGGCCATGTGGCCTCTGGGCTTTTTTTCATTCTTCATGGTGGCGCTGATTATCCAAAACTTCATTGCCCTGCGTCCCAAGACACTGCTGCACACGGAAATGATGCCCGAGCTGCTCGACCACATGCTGAACGACAAGGTCAAGACAGCGCTGGTCTACTGCCGCAAGCACCCCTCCATGTTCACCAACACCTTTGGTGCGGGTCTGGAACGCTGCCTCGATGTCCAGGGCGCATATGACTTCGACAAGGTCAAGGAATCGGTGGAGGAAGCCTCCGTGGAACAGCTCTCCAAGTTGATGAAGCCGATCGACTATCTTTCCATCATTGGCGCAAGCGCCCCGATGCTGGGTCTTTTGGGTACGGTATCCGGTATGATCAAGGCCTTTAACACCATGGGTAACCAAGGCATGGCCGATCCGGGCAAGTTGGCGGCCAACATCGGTGAAGCTCTGATCACGACGGCGACGGGTCTTATCATCGCCATTCCGGCCATGTTCTTCTTCTTCTTCTTCAAGAAGGGATTCCAGAAGACGCTGGCCACGCTGGGCCGTAATGTAGGTTTCCTTTTTGACGCGCTGGAAAGCCGCAAGATGCCGGCCAGCTACATTACACTTGAAGAACTTGAGAAGCTTGAACGCGAATAGACGGAAATGAATCTTGTCTCGCGCACTTAAGCCGTGAATTGCAGGAAGGTATTATGAAACTCGAGGCCAAAGAGCTCAGCGAAGAGGTGGAGATCGACATGTCGCCCATGATCGACATGGTTTTCCTCCTCCTCATTTTCTTCATCGTTGCGTCGCAGATCGTTTCCGATAAACCGATGGTACAGGTTCCCACCGCCGAGTCCGCTGCCATCGGAAATGATGAGGATCGGTTCATGATCTCTGTCACCAAGGATGAAGACCCGCTGAAGAAATACTACCTTCCCTACGACGCGCATCACCCGGTTCCATGGGAACAGTTGGTGTCGGCGGTCAACGAGGCGGTCAATGCCAATCCCGATATCAGGATTGTCGTACGGGCCGACAACGAGGTTCCGTTCAAGGAGACCGAAAAACTCATGAAGGCCTGTGCCGAAGCCGGTGCGTACAACATGATCTTCTCGGCATATGAGGAAAAAGAATAATGAACTTATCCGGTCAATACGAAGAAGCCAAGGCAGAGCTCCAGATTGCCCCGTTGATTGACGTCGTGTTCCTCCTGCTCATCTACTTCATCATGGCGGCCAAGATTGTCCGCAAGGAAGGCGATATCGTATTTGCGCTTCCCGCCGACGTCCCTGTGGTCGAAATGATCGAAATCCCCGTTGAAGCCCGCATCAAGATCGAGCCAAATGATACGGTGATGCTGGAAGGCCTGACCTTCCCCTCCAGCGATCGAAAGCTTAGGGGATTGGCGGATCAGCTCAAGGGTCTTAAACGAATGGCAGACGCGCAGCACACCCCGTTCTTTGTCACCCTCGACCCCACACCGGACACCAACCACCGCCGGATCGTGGACGTCATGGATGCGTGTGCGATGGCCGATGTCAAAAACCTGACCTTTGCCAGAAAAGACACATAGCCAATCGACCTGTTTCCTGGAGAAGGCCGTGCCAATCAGCACGGCCTTTTTTTGCATATGTACTTTCATAGACCTAAAAATCGCTTAAACTTCTGGAGTAGCCCAATGGAAAGAAAACCCGATACGTACAAATGAATGCGGCTTGTGATGGCCGCCTGAAAGGAGTGGAACGATGAAACTTGGAATGACTCGAGACGTGAAGCTGTCGGTTCAGATTGCACCGCTGATTGATGTGGTTTTTCTTTTACTCATCTACTTCATGGTTACCGCCGCTCTCGTGAAGAAAGAGGGAGATATTTCCTTTAAGCTCCCGGTCCCCGATCGGCAAGCCCAGCTTGATTTCCCGGTGGAGGCCCTGATCAGCATAGCCGCTGACGGCGAGGTGTCGCTGGATGGAATACAGTTTGATAAATCTGACCGGAAACTGGATGGATTGGCGGCAAGGATTATGGAACTGAAGCTTATGGCCGAGGCCCAGAATTCCATATTTTTTGTGACCCTCGATCCGGATGATCATACGATCCACGAACGCATCGTTGACGTACTCGACGCTTGCGCTTCCTCGCAGGTCAGGAATTTGAGTTTTGCCCGGCATGACGTTTAGGGAGAGCCCATGATGTTCTCTGTCGAGAAGGCCGCGCCGGATGGTGCGGCCTTTTTGGTGGTTGTGCTTCCCATGCCGCTATTTTTCCGTAAGATTCCATGTTTAATCGCAACGTGGGACAACACATGAGAAAAACCAGAGTAGATTTAAAGTTTGCCGAACTGCGGAAACAGGGAAAGAAAGGATTCATTGCCTACCTCGCGGCTGGCGATCCGAACCTTACCGATACGGTGGATATCGTCCTTCGTCTGGAGGACGCTGGCGTGGATTTGGTGGAACTCGGTCTGCCGTTTTCGGATCCGTTGGCGGACGGTCGTGTAAACCAAGAGGCGGCGACGCGGGCGCTGGATGCCGGTGCAACGTTCGAAGGGGTTATGGAGTGCGTGGCGGAAATCAGGAAGCGCAGCGAGCTTCCCATGATTTTCTACGCCTACATGAACCCGCTGATTTCCAGAGGCTTTGAAGAGTCGATGAAGGCAGCCGCCGAAGCCGGCATAGACGGATTTCTTTTGCTGGATCTCCCGTTCGAGGAAGCGGGACCGTATCGGCAGGCCATTAGGGAAAACAACCTCAATGCCATTCAGCTGGTCACGCCCACCACGCCCGATGAACGTATCGAGAAGATTGTTAAGCGCGCCAGTGGTTTTGTCTACTGTGTTTCCAGGGAAGGCGTGACCGGGGTGCAGGACCGCATCGCGGAAGGTGCCGAAGCCTTGGTGCAGCGCATTAAGGACAGAACCCCGCATCCGGTTGCGCTTGGATTTGGTATCGGTACGCCGGAGCAAGCCGCGGATGCCGCAAAATTGGCGGACGCCGTCGTGGTGGGAAGTGCAATCGTTAACAAATTCCACCACAATCCCCATACGCCCGAAGGACGCGCGGATGCCGCCCGGTTTGTGGGTGCGATGGTAGATGCTGTTAAAAACGTGTAGTTGAGTTTGTGAAGGAGTGAGTGGATGGCTGGACGTTATGCAGTAATCATGGCTGGCGGCAAGGGCGAGCGGTTTTGGCCGCTGAGCACATCGAAAAGGCCCAAGCAACTTTTGGCGCTTGTGGGCGATAAACCGTTAATTGCACAAGCCGTTGATCGCCTAAGCGGACTCGTTCCTCCAGAAAACACATTTGTGGTCACGAATGCCGATCTGGTTGAGGCCACGCGAGCAGCCGCTCCGCTGCTTCCCGCTCAAAATATCGTTGGCGAGCCAATCGGCCGCGATACGGCCGCGGCGGTTGCTTGCGGTGGTGCTTTGGTTAAGGCCAGGGACCCCGACGGTGTATTTGCGGTCCTGACGGCCGACCAGGTTATGGGCGATCTGGATATCTTCTTTTCCACCCTGCAAGGCGGAATGGATCTGGCGGAGAAGAACGATATTCTGGTGACCATCGGTATCCGTCCGACGTTCCCGGCAACCGGCTTCGGCTATATCGAGTCCGGAGACACTTTCGAGACGGTCGAAGGGGTTGAGTTCCGCCAGGCAAGCCGCTTTGTCGAAAAACCGGACGAAGCCACCGCTTCGGAATACCTCGCTACCGGCCGATTCTACTGGAACTCCGGCATGTTCATCTGGTCGGTTCCCGCCTTGGAAAAGGCGCTGGCCGCCCATTGTCCCGAAATGAGGCAGTTGATGGATCAGCTCACCGGATATGCCCGGGAAGGGAAGATCATCGAGGGCATGGATGCGACCTATCCCAGTCTCAAGAAGATTTCCGTCGACTATGCCCTGATGGAAAAAGCCGACAATATCATCATGGCCTGCGGAACCTTTGCCTGGGACGATGTAGGATCGTGGCCGGCGCTGGAAAATCATTTCAGCCCGGATGAACATGGCAATACGTCGATCGGCAAGGTCGCAACGCTGGATGCATCCGGCAACATCATCGTCTCGCATGATCGCCTGACTGCAGTCATCGGCGTGGAAGGCCTTGTGGTGGTTCAGGCGGAGGGGGTCACGCTGGTTTGTCCAAAAGAGCGGGCCCAGGACATCAAAAAAATGGTAGTCGCCTTGAAGGAGCAAGGAACCTATAGCGAACTGTTGTAGCGGGCTGGCGCGCAGATAGTCCGATTTCCCGATTTCAAATCGGAAAAGCAGTTGCCAAAGTGCGGCAGTTTGGTATCTTCCCACCTCTTTATTCATGGGCCGGGATGGCGAAATCGGTAGACGCACGGGATTCAAAATCCCGCGGAGAAATCCATGAGGGTTCGAGTCCCTCTCCCGGCACCACCTCTCTCATAAGTCGTTGATGGCGTAGTTAATTTTTCATTATCAACCTGTTTCGACTCACGTGCGCGCACATAACTATCGTGCATGGAGCCGGTTAGGCTCTCCCAAAGGGGACGTGAACCTTCATATTCAGGGATCCTTGAGATATCTACTGGCCTGCACTTTTGGCAGACTCCGGGAATGGTACATCCGGCGGATTCTCTCAATGAATTCAATCGTGTCTGGGGGAGGCTGTGCTGGACTCCATTGAGGCCCTGTGTCGTTCACGGTTCCGGTTTTTTAATCCATACCTGGAAAGTGATATAAGCGAAGGAACCACCTTTCGCCGAATGGTTTTTCTTGAAGGTGATGGAAAGGAACTCACCTCCACAACCCTGACGGGCCTGGGGGCTGAGGATCAGATGCCTGCATACACAAAAAAGCCTCCCCCGAAGGGGAGGCGAGGAGGAGAAGAATGAAGTGTAGTATCGGCGCTATGCCTTTTGAGAATCTTCCGTTTTTTCTGCCTTCTTCGCAGGGCATTCACCCTTCTTTTCCGAAGAGCACGCGGTCTTCTTCTCAGCCGTGCATTCGGCCTTCTTTTCCGCCTTCTTACTGGGGCAGCCACCGCATTCTCCGGCGAATGCTGCGGTCATGCCGGTGACCATAAGGGCGGCTATTGCGACACTCATTGCTTTTTTCATGCGTAACTCCTTTTGGGTTGATAATTGCGATTTATGACAGAAGTCCGAAACGGACGTTCAATCTAATGCAGGATAAAATGAAGTGCGTTGGTTTGAGTCTACGCTGAATGTAATCAAACGAAGAAATGTCCGGATACTTGACGTGGATCAAGGTTTTATCGCGCATGATGCGTAAACTGCGGCTTTACGTTAGGGATAGTAATGAGTTGCGGAACGGATAGCTGGTAAGTGATGCGCATGGCGGATGGAATTTATTTCTTCAACTCTTTATCTTGATCGGTTGAAATATTATGTTCCTAAAAAGGCTGAAGAGTTGATCGTGAATCCGGTGGGTGCTTGCTTCTGCCGTCCATGAGGACAGAGGATGTTACAGAAAAAGACGGTCATATTGGCGGTTCTGCTGGGATTGCTGATTGGAACGGGGGCCTTTACCTTCAGGTATGCCGAGGGCTTCTCCTATTTCAGCACCGATCCCAAGGCTTGCATGAACTGCCATATCATGACGCCCCAGTACGATTCCTGGCAGAAATCGAGCCATCACACGGTGGCCGGTTGTGTGGATTGCCATCTCCCGCACACCTTTTTCGCCAAATACATGGCGAAGGCCGAGAACGGCTATCACCATTCCAAGGGGTTCACCCTTCAGGACTTTCACGAGCCGATCATGATCAAGGAGAAGAACAACCGGATTCTCCAGCACAATTGTGTGGAGTGCCATGAAGACATGGTACACGAGCTCTTTAAGCGGGATGTAAGTGACCCGGATGCGGTCAGTTGCATCCATTGCCATGCGGACGTGGGACATGGGGCGCTTCCGACCAGCATCGGGGGTGCGGACAGGGGAATTGAAAATGAAAGGGAAGGCCATGAGTGAGACCGGAAAAAAGACGATTGGCAGTGGGATCTTTGTTGCCATTATCATTATCACAGCCCTTGCCGCTGCAGGGGTGAGCGCTCTGCTTGTTAATATTGCCCAACGTAAGGGCGAGGCCGAGAATCCGTATGTGAGACTGGTCGAAGTTGATGAGGACATAACCGATCCGGCCGTCTGGGGTAAGAACTGGCCGAAGCAGTATGATTCCTACAAACGCACAGCCATTACTACCCGGACTCGCTTCGGAGGTCACGGCGGCAGTGAGGCGCTTCCCGAAGAAAAAATCGAACGAGACCCTTGGCTTAAGCGCATGTTCAAAGGCTATGCGTTCTCGATTGATTACCGTGACCGCCGGGGCCATGCATACATGCTTCAGGACCAGGAGCAGACCGAACGTCAGACCAAGCCGCAATCGGGCTCCTGCATGCACTGCCATGCCTCCATCATGCCCGTATACCGGGAACTGGGAGACGGTGATGCCCTGGCCGGGATGAACAAGACACATGCCATGTCCTATCAGGAGCTGAACAAGATGGTTCACGATATGGGTCATGCCCATCCGGTATCCTGCGTAGACTGTCACAGCCCCGCCGACATGCAGCTCAGGGTAACCCGACCGGCCTTCATAGTAGGCATTCAGAAACTGGCGGAGTCGGATGCTCCGGTACCAGCGATCCCGAGCATAGACATTTGGCGTCAGGGTTCCCGCTCTGAGCCCTATGATCCGAATGTGGATGCCACTCGCGGGGAAATGCGTTCCTTCGTATGCGGTCAGTGTCACGTGGAGTATTATTGCTCATCCGATTTCCCGCTCACTTTCCCGTGGGGCAACGGCCTGAAGATGGACGATGCGGAAAAGTTCTGGGATGAAACGACGCTCACAAGCGGTGAGCGATTCTATGATTACAAACACAAGGAATCCGGAGCTCCGATCCTGAAGGCCCAGCATCCTGAGTTTGAGCTCTGGAACCAGGGCATTCATGCCCGCAGCGGTGTGGCCTGTGCCGACTGCCATATGCCTTACCAGCGGGATGGTGCCTCCAAGGTTTCCGACCACTGGGTGCGCAGCCCTTTGCTTAATGTCAACCGTGCCTGCCAGCCCTGTCACCACATTTCCGAGACTGAAATCCTCGCCCGTGTGGATTCTATCCAGCAAAAAAACTTTGATCTGCTGCAGCGGGCCGGTGCCGCACTGATGGATCTGCTTGATGCGGTCAATGCTGCCAAGGAGGCCGGTGCTACGGAGGAACAGTTGAAACCGGCGTTGGAATTGCAACGCAAGGCCCAGTGGCGACTGGACTACATTGCCGCTGAAAATTCCATGGGATTCCATGCCCCGCAGGAGGCGGCCAGAATCCTTGGTGAGTCGGCCGACTATGCCCGCCAGGGTCAGGTCGAGGCCATGAAGCTGGTTAAGTAGGATAGCTCTAGAATGGAATATGGGCTGCATTAGTCGAACCCTCGGCTGATGCAGTCTGCTGTAATGGAAGAAGGGGGATTCACCATGAAGTACTCACTGATTATTGCACTGTTGATGACCACCGGTACCACATCCTCAATGTCGAGTGAGATGCATGCGACAGCGGGAAGGTGGCTGCTTTTGCATACCTGAAGCGCAACGACGGTCCCGGCCTCGATTAAGCTGGCCTCCTATCCGGTCTGTCCTGATTTTGATCTGACCGCCAAGTGCGCCTTTTACATGAGGGGCGAGAACGATGCGGATAATTTCACCCAGGATGAAACCGTCTTCTGGCTGAGAGGGACTCTGCATTTCTAACCGCAACCACTGAATCATCCGGCCGGAAATGGTTCAGTGCAGTCTTCTGACTAGTCCCGCAGGATTTCCGGCAGGCGCTCGGGCCGGACGTTGTCGTAGCTGGCGAGCACGGCAAAGCGCTTCAGCGATGCGGGGATGCCGACGGCGGTGAAATGCGGATGCCCCGTTGCCGGGAAGGGGCCGCCGTGGTTCATGGCCGGACTGACCGCCACGCCGGTAGGCATCTTGTCGTTGATCAACCGGCCCACCTTGGGACGCAGGATGCGGACAATGCGGTCATAGGCGGCATCGTCGCGGCCATCCTTGGCCGAGTAGAAGCAACCGGTAAGATTACCTTCGAGTCCAGCGAGCACCAGCTCGATTTCCGAAAGGTTGTCGGCGACGACGACCAGGGTGGCATTGCCGAACAATTCGGTTTGGAAGGTCTCTGCGTGGGCCAGAAAGTGCTTGGCATCTACCCGCAGCAAGGTGTTGCTGTAGGCAAATCCCGCGCGATCGGCTGGCTTGCCGCCGGTGACGAGTTCTGCTCCGGCATCGACCAGAACCTTGGTTCCGGCCGCCAAGCCCTCTTCAACGGATTTACTCAGCAGGGTGCCGCAGGGAGTGGCATCGTAGCGGGCGGCAACATCGGCCAAAAAGGCTTCTGTCTTTTCGCCGGCTTCAACCAGGACCAGCCCCGGATTGGTGCAGAACTGGCCGGCTCCCATCAATGCGCTCGTCGCCAGTTCTCCGGCCATCTCTTCGCCACGTTCCTCCAGTGTGCCCTTGAGAATGAGCACCGGGTTGATGCTGGACATTTCCAGATAGATCGGTTTGCCGGCGGCGTCGGCCGCAGCCTTCAGCGCCATGCCGCCCGTGCGGGAACCGGTAAACGCGCTGGCTCCGATGCGTGGATCGCTCACCAGTTTCAGGCCGTCTTCGTTGGCCATGGCATAAACCATCTGCACGGTGCCCGCAGGCAGGCCGGCGGACGCCCGTGCTTCGTTCGCGCACTCCGCCAGCAAGCGGGACGTGGTCGGATGGTGCGGATGGGCCTTGGCAATGACGGGGTTGCCGGCGGCGATCGCGGCGGCAAAGTCGCCCCCGCTGATGCCATTGAAGGCCAGGGGAAAGTTGTTGGGGCCGAATACGGCGACGGGACCGATCGGTTCGAGCACGGAACGGATATTGTTGGCCGCGTCGATGATTGGCTGGCGCCATGCTCCGCTCTCGGCCGCATCGGCCGCCTGGCGCAGTTGGCCGCAGGTTCTCGCCAGTTCGATCTCACGCAGGCGAGGGGCGTAGGGGAGGCCGGTTTCTTCGGCGGCCTTGGCGCAGATGGCATCGCCGCGTTCCTCGATCAAGGCGGCATAGCGTCGCAGAAAGTCGGCCACCTTGCTGGGCGGAATGGAGCGCAATTCATTGAATGCCGCGACGGCGGATGTCAGTGCTTGGTCAAGGTCGGTCCAGTGGCTAATGGGAAAGCTTTCCGTCAGCGATGTTCCAGTAGCCGGGTTCATGGCCGTGAACATTTTCGAAGACTGGACCGGACGCCATGCGCCGTCGATCAGTACGGGGGCATGCGAATTGTTATCCATGTTCAAATCTCCTGTCATTGTATCTTCTGGGGTTGACAACGCAGGCAAGCTAGTTGATATTGCGCGCAATATCAAATGTATTATGGGTTCTTTTTCAAGGATCGAGTGTGACGATTGCACAACAAATTGAAGCCGAGTTGCAGGGGTTCGCCAGTCGTGGGGAACAACCTGACTATCGACTGACCCTTGTCGAGATTGCCGTCCGTTTCGATGCGAGCATACAGCCTGTGCGCACGGCGGTGGATGCCTTGTTGAGGGATGGCTGGCTACTGCGCGACGGGCAACGGCGCTTGGTGCTCAATTTCGCCAAGAAAGGTTGCGCGGTGCGTTGCGAAACGGCCGTCGAGGCGCGGCCGGATGTGGAAACCAAATTGACCGAACTCGTGATCAAAGCCTCGTTGCGCGGAGAGTCGGTCTTCTTGCGCGAAGAGGAATCCGCCGAACTGTTGGGAGTGGGGCGGACGGTCGTTCGCTCGATTCTCGGCCGGCTGAGCGGGCGGGGTCTGGTAGAGCACGTCCCGCGCAGGGGATGGCAGGTTTGCGCGTTCAGCGAAGAGCGCATGGGCGAGTACCTCGACGTTCGCGAACTCCTGGAGATCCGTGCCCTGGAACTGTCGGCCAGCCGGATGGATCCGAAAGAGCTCGAACGCCTGCTGGAACGCAACACACCCGGCAAGGATGGCGAGATACGGATCGATAACGCGTTGCACGGTTACTGGATCGAACAGGCGGGCAACCGGTATATCCAGGAATTCTTCGCCCTCCACGGGCAGTACTACACCACGCTGTTCGACTACGCCTCGCTGGAGAGCTCCGTGGTAGAAGAAATGGCGGCGCAACACCATGATATCCTGAAGGCTTTGCTGGAGGGAAACCTGTCGGCGGCCAAGCGCGTTCTGAGCCGACACATCCGGTCGCAGCGTCCGAATGTCTCCCATTTGCTGGAGTGCAATGTTTCCAGGCAGAACAATTAACTGAATGTGAAAGGATGGAATCAAAGATGACTGAAAATAAAACCCATGTATTCCGCGGATGCATGCCTGCATTGATGACCCCGTGCTCCGAAGACGGCACCCCCGACTATGAAGCGCTGGTGAAAAAAGGCCGGGAGCTGATCGAGCTCGGCATGCGTGCCGTGGTGTATTGCGGATCGATGGGCGAATGGCCGCTACTGTCCGACGAGGAGCGGCAGGAGGGGGTGCGCCGCTTGGTTGAAGCCGGGATCCCGACGATCGTTGGAACGGGCGCGCAGAACACTAAACTGGCCTGCGAGCATGCGGCACATGCGCGCAAGGTTGGAGCCGCGGGGCTCATGCTGATTCCCCGCGTGCTTTCGCGCGGTTCGTCGGTAGCGGCCCAGCGCGCGCACTTTTCGGCCTTGCTGACGGCGGGCGGCGAGCTGCCTGCGGTGATCTACAACAGCCCCTACTACGGGTACGAAACCAAGGCCGATTTGTTCTTTGACCTGCACCGCGAATTTCCCTCGCTCGTGGGTTTCAAGGAATTCGGTGGTGCGGATGCGCTCAGCTATGCGGCGGAAAACATCACGGCCGGAAACGACGATTTGGTGCTCATGGTAGGCGTGGATACCCAGGTCTTCCATGGCTACGTCAACTGCGGTGCCGCCGGTTCGATTACCGGGGTTGGCAATGCGCTTCCGCGTGAAGTACTCCGCTATATCGAGCTGTGCGAAAAGGCGGCCGCCGGCGATCCGCAGGCTCGGCGCTACGCCAAGGAACTCAGCGACGCGTTGACGGTCCTCTCCATTTTTGACGAAGGTGCCGACCTCGTACTCTACTACAAGCATCTAATGGTGCTGGAAGGCAATCCGGAGTATGCATTCATGGTTCAACAGAGCGATCAACTGGCTCCAAGCCAAAAGGCGTTCCTGGAAGAGCAATGGAAGCTGTTCCGGACCTGGTGGGATAACTGGGATGGTGCCAAGGGTTAATCATGGTTGTGCTGAAGGAGCTTGAAGCATGGAACGACCGATTCGATACATCGATTCCCACACCGAGGGCGAACCAACCCGCGTCGTGATCGAAGGCGGCCCGGATCTGGGAGCGGGTAGCTTGGCGGAGCGCCGCAAGCGTTTTGCCGAGCGGTTTGACGATTTTCGGACGGCCGTCATTCTCGAGCCGCGCGGTTCGGATGCCGTCGTGGGCGCGCTGCTGTGCGAGCCGGTGGATCCCACCTGCGTCGCCGGCGTAATATTTTTCAACAACCGGGGCTACCTGAACATGTGCGGCCACGGGACGATTGGGTTGGCCGTGACGCTGGCCCGGATGGGCAGGATCCCGCCGGGGCGCCATCGGATCGAGACGCCGGTCGGCGTCGTGGCCGTCGACCTAATCAACGAACACGAAGCGTCGGTCGAGAATGTGCCGAGTTACCGCTATCGCGTCGGGGTCGTTGTCGATGTGCCGGATCTGGGCACCTTCACCGGCGATATTGCCTGGGGTGGCAACTGGTTCTTTCTCATCGGTCAATCTCCCTATCCGCTGGAACTGGGATACGCGAATGAATTGACGCGTGCCGCCGGCAAGGTGATGGCGGCCCTTCGCGATCAGGGGATTACCGGCGAGGATGGAGGGGAGATCGACCACATCGAATTCTTTGGCCCTGCGGTTTCGGCCGCCGCCCGCAGCCGTAATTTCGTCTACTGTCCCGGCGGGGCCTACGACCGTTCGCCGTGCGGAACCGGAACCAGTGCCAAAGTGGCCTGTCTTGCGGCCGCCGGCACGTTGGCTCCCGGCGAAGAGTGGGTGCAGGAAAGTTTCATCGGCAGCTCGTTCCGGGCTTCCTACCGCGAGGGGGAGGCGGGGCGCATCGTGCCCACGATTCGCGGCCGCGCTTTCATTTGCGCAGAGGGCACGTTGCTTCGTCATGAAGAGGACCCATACCGTAACGGAATACGATGAAAACCAACCACTCAAATGAACACGTCGTGATCGTGGGGGCCGGAGTGGTCGGCATTGCCTGCGCGCACTATCTTTCCGAGGCGGGCATGAAGGTGACGGTGCTCGACCAGGGAACCGTGGCCCATGCCTGTTCGCACGGGAACTGCGGCTACATCTGTCCGAGCCATGTGCTTCCGCTCACCGAACCAGAAGCGTTGTGGCTGGGGGCGAAATCGATCTTCAACCCCCACGCGCCGTTCCGTATCCGTCCATCCGTCCGTCCCTCGCTGTGGCGGTGGATGACGCAGTTTGCGATCCGCTGCAACCATACGCAAATGCTGAAGGCGGCCGGTCCGCTGAAGGCCATGCTCGACTCTTCGCTGAGCGAATACAAACGTTTGGTGCGCGAGGAAAACCTCGATTGCGAATGGCGCGAAAACGGCCTGCTCTATGTATTTCAAACCGCCTCAGGCCTGAAGAAGTTTGCTGAGACCGATCGTTTCCTGACCGAACATTTCGGGGTGTCGGCCAATCGGATTGAAGGGGCGGATCTGCCAGCTTTCGAAGCGGCCCTCAAGCCCGGCTTGGCCGGCGCGTTCCATTATCCGGGCGATGCATCCGTCCGTCCGGACCGGTTGAACCGCGCGTGGGTAAACCGTCTGCGTGCGCGCGATGTTGAGTTTGTCGAGCACTGCAGACTGACCGGGATCCGCAAGAAAAATGGCGTCATTCAGGGGCTTGATACCTCCTTGGGAACCTACGATGCGGACCGGTTCGTGTTTGCGGTTGGTGCGTGGAGTTCCAAGCTGGAGCCCTACTTTGGTTGCTCCATTCCGGTGGAGCCGGGGAAGGGCTACTCCATTACGATGAAGCGGCCTAAAACCATTCCCCGGCATCCGATGCTCTTCCCTGAACACAAGGTGGGCGTATCGCCTTTCGAAGAAGGGTTGCGGCTGGGATCCATGATGGAGTTTGCGGGGTTCGATGAATCGATCCCTCCTGCACGGATCCAGCAGTTGCGCGATTCGGCCAAGCCGTATCTAGTGGAGCAGCCCGTTCCGGATGCCGCTTCGGAGGCCTGGTACGGTTGGCGCCCCATGACGTGGGACAGCTTACCTATTGTCGGGCAGGTGCCTAACCTCGATAACGGATATCTGGCCACGGGACACAACATGCTCGGCGTCACGCTGGCTCCGGTTACCGGGCTTCTGTTGAGCGAAGTGATGTTGCGAAAAACGCCGCACATTGATCCCGAACCCTATTCGCCGAACCGTTTTCTTTGACGGCATGCCACGGCCAACCAGTTGCGGTGATCGACATGCTGTGTCACCAGTCCGTTGACGAGGGATATCGCGCCGGGGCGTTGAGAGCCCAGCTCTGGTAACGGGCTAGGGGGCTATCTGCTTCTGAGAAAATCCGCGTACTCTTCGATACTAAGGTAGCCATCGTGGTTTGAGTCGATTTCCGGGAACTTGCTCCAGAGGCTTCCGGTGACTTCGCCGCGCGTAAGCTTCCCGTCACCATTGGCGTCGTATTGGCGCAGTTGGTAGGGAATGGCGGTGGACGGTTGGTTTCGTTGGAGCGGCGTATCCTTGTAGGGGAGTTGTCGGCGGTACGCCTTGCCTCCGAAGGGGTCGGGCCGCAAATTAATGATGTATTGCTGCTGGATGTTGGCGCTTCGTTTCAATGCGGGTGAGTACACGGAGTATTGTACGCGGAGCATGATGGGCTGGGTTGTATCCAGCTGGCGGGCGCTCAAGATAAACTCCCTGGGGTCGGTGTCCGTTGCATACTCGCTAATGATTGGAGCGCTTTTGACGGACGGGGCAACGACTCCCTTCATTGGCCGGATTTCATACTTCAATGCGCTTTCCTCGTTGTTCCATTCCATCCGGTAGAGCGGATCCAGGTTAAAGCCCAGATACAGACGGCCATTGCCCGTTTGAAGCAGCTCCTGGCTGGCCTCCGCACGCAGCTTGGCATAGTAGGGGGTTTGCGATTCCTTCGGCACGATGTCCAGGGGAAGGTAGTGCTCATTTTCGGGGTCGAAATGGATGCGGTCCAAGACCAGGGGTTTCATCGGGTTTACCGCCGCAATACGGGGGGCGGGGAACTGATCGGGATCCGTTTTGGTGTCCGATGGCCCGGCAATGTTTTCCAGGGCGTTGCGCAGCGATTCCATCTCCTCGAGCGTACCGGAATAAAGTTCCTCGCCGGACTTGGAGAACAAGAAAACGGATTTGGTGTTTTCCGGGGCAAGCGCCTCGGCTGTTTGGTTTTCCATGGTGTCGTAGAGCCAGTCGGTTTCGGTCTTCAGCAGATCTTGCGAATGCTGTACCTGCCGGGCGCGCTCCAGCTGGTTGAAAGGCTGCACATAGCCGTTGTTTTCCGGATGGGTCAGGAATCGGTAGATATAGAAGAATCCGACATGCTTAGGCTTGAAATCCTTGGCCATGGCTTCGATGGACCGGTAGTTTTCGATAAAATCCGGATCCGTAAGTTCACCCAGCACCAGCACGGTATACGGAGCCGCATGTACAATGTCCGGCAAGGTGTGCTTATTGTTCTGAGAGTCGAAAACCGGGACATCGGGAAGCTGCCGCTTGGGCTCGGCCTTTTTCTCTTCCGGCGATTCCATGCCGGCGAGCTTGTCCAGATCGTCGACCACGCTCGAGCGGTCATCGGAGCCGATATTCTCGCTGTCCGGCATCCCCTGGTTCGTGACAAACTCGCAGTTTTTTACCAACGCGGTGACCCCGCCCCGGTTGGCGATCGTGCCAATCCCGCCAACGCAGACATTATTTTCGAATTTGGAGTCGATAATGCGTGGTTCAAACTTTCCCTCGAACAACAGCGCGCCCGCATCTTCGCGGGCCCGGTTTCCGTTGAAGCCGCAGTTCCTGATTTCCAGCCTAAGGTCGTTGGGTGCTTTGGAGTGGGCAGAGAGCGCGCCGGCCGTGGCTTGCGATGAGTTACACAGAAAGGTCGACTCCGTGACGATGCCCCGGGTTTTCGTGGTCAGGTGCACCGCTCCGCCCGAGTTGCGCGCATAGTTCGATGAAAACGTGCTTTTGTGAATCGTGACGGAGCTGGGGCCCTTGGTGGCAAGGGCGCCGCCGCTGGCGGCACCGTTGGAGTAGAAGGTGCAGTTGCTGATCGCCACTTCGGCTTGGTTGACATAGATCGCGCCGCCATGCCAGCCGGCCGAATTCTTTTCGAAGGTGCAATCGGAAACTACGAGGTGGCTCGTTCCCTGGGGGACCAGTAGCCCGCCTCCCGTTCCTTTGGTTTCCATGCCGTCGGCATTGCCCTTGACGATGATCAACCCCGAAACAAAGGCGTCGGAGCAGGCGGTTAACACGTGGTAGCAGTTGTCCGTATCCAAGCCGACCTTCCCGATGTCGCCAGTGAGTATGGTGCGGAACGCGACCGGATTCCGCTGGTCCTTGCGGCTTTCCGAACCGCGGAATCCTCCGTAAAGATCGATGCCGGGATACAGGGTAAAGCCATTGTTGCGGTTCGTTCCTTCGGGTTTGTAGATGCCCGCTTTCACCCACAGTTCCGCGCGACCGATGTTGCGGGCCGCATCAATGGCTTTTTGCAGGGAAGAGTATGCCGTCAACCAGGATTCGCCAGTTTGGTTTTCCCCTTCGAAACCGGCATCCACATAAAGGATGCGGGCCGGTATCTCCGCCGCACCGCACAGGCAGATCAGCGACATCGTCAGGAAACCGGCGATCGCGGGCAGGCTTTGAAATCGGTGACGAGAAAACATGCTCATGTAACTATCATTTCGTGATCTATGGGCTCAAACCAAAAACCTTTAGACTCTTGCGCCTTTGGTCGGCTCGGTCCCTGGATTTCACGTGCCTCGCATTTTTTTTGTACCTACAGACAAGTCTCACTGCGCTGGCCTTGTGCCGCACCTTGAGAGCTCATCCTTTTTACTTCAAAAAGAAAGGCTGCATGTTTTTCAACATGCAGCCTTTAGAGTGGCGGAGAGAGAGGGATTCGAACCCCCGGAGGCTTGCGCCTCTCCGGTTTTCAAGACCGGCGCCTTAAACCACTCGACCATCTCTCCTGAAATTGTTCCTTGAGCCAAGTGAGGAAGAACGCGCAATGTATAAAGAGCCCTTCTGTCAGCGCAAGACCATTCTCCAGATAATCTGGAAACGGCGTTTGTTAGGGCTGGGGAAGCACAATCTTGAACACGGTTTCTTCATGCGGCTGGCTGGTACATTCCAGCACCCCTCCCAGGGCGGTGACAATGCGGTGGCACAACGCGAGTCCGAGCCCCAATCCCGTATGTTCGCGCGTAAGGTAGTCTTCCTCCTGCGAGAAGAGTTCCATAATCAATTCGATTTGCTCCTCATCGAATCCCGGACCTTGGTCGATGACCGAAATCGTGAAGGCGCGATCCCTGAGCGATTGCAGCTGTTCGTCGAGAACGACTTGAATGCGGCCTTGCTTGGAAAACTTGATGGAGTTGTCGAGCAGCTTGCAAAGGGCCAGTTTCAGGTAGGGCCAGTGTAGGTAGAGGCAGGGGCTGTGCCGGAAAAATGACACGAATTCCAAGTCCAGCCCCTGCTTTCTTGCAGTGGGTTGGTATTCCTTGACCAAAGCGTCGAGGTGTTCCGCAATCGTGCAGGCTTCGGCATCGATTCCCTCGGGACTTACGTTCGTATATTCGAGAATGTCCTCCACGATACCGAGCAGGCAGGCGCTGCTCTCCTTAATGTGGTTCGAATATTCCTCCCGGGTATCCGGATCGGTTTCATCGGAGAGCAATTCGGTAAAACCTTCAATGGCGTTGAGGGGGGTTCGAAACTCGTGCGAGACCATCATGAGGAACTCGGATTTTGCCTTTGCCGCGACTTCCGCCCTGTCCCGCGCCGCTTCCAATTCGTGGGCGGTCTTCTTCCGTATCCGGTTGAGCCGGATCAAGCCGGCAATCAAAGCGGCTTCCAGCACGATGAAGACGATGCCCAGGGCCATGAACTTGCGGTACAGGCCAATGCGTTTGTCCGGTGCACCAACAAGGGAGGCTTCTTCGACCAGGGGATTGCCTAGGAGTCCGAACCGTTTCAGCTGGCCATAGTTGAACACCTTTTTGTCAATGGCCTTGAAAACAGGGGGTACTTGGTTGATGGGCGCTCCATCAATGATCTTCAGCGCCATCCTGGCGGCCGTTGCCCCCTGTTCATGGCCGTCCTGAACAATTCCGCCCAAGGCACCGTAGTGAACGAATCGCTGGTCGAATACGAAAAAAGGCAGGCCGATATCCACCAGCCTATGCATGGCCTGGGCTTCCTCCCCTAAACGGATGTCGGATGCAAAGCCAAAGAAAATAACTACAGAGGGTGTGTTGAGTGTTTTTAGCTTGTCGACAATATCGTCCAAGTGCGTATCGGGTTGTTGCTGGATATGGAGGTAGGCCACCTTCGATCCGAGCGCTTTCTTGATGGTTTCAATCTGGGCATCGGCCCGGTCACCGTATTCATAGTCGGTGAGAAACACAATCTGCTGGGTTTTGGGGAAGAGACCCAGGGCCAGCCGCGCCGTATCCGGCGGGTGCCCGCCCTCCATGACACCGGTTGCACCCGGACATTCCGCCAGTATATCCGGCGTCATATAGTTGATACCGCAGGTAACAATCGGTAGATCCGGGAACAGCGAATCCCTGTTTTCCTTTACGAACTGGAACGCGGCATCGTCGGAGGTAATGACCAGGTCGATGGGCGCATCCTTGTATTTGAGCGCCATAACAGGTTTCAGCACATCCTTGCACGCTTCGAAGTCCGGCCGCTTGGCATCGAGGTATTCCGTGTAGATAGCCGTTTTGCCCTTCAGCGTGTCGAAAATTCCCTCAGCCAGGGAGTCCGACCAGCAGTAGCCCGGATGGTAGGAATTGATATACAGAACCCTCGGCGGGGTTTCATTTCCAGCTTCGGCGACCGTAGCCTGTAGGCCAAAAACAAGAAGAAGCATGGGCGCCATCCGCAGGCACCCCGCTATCCCATGCAATGCTATGGTGCAATTCCTCATTTACACAGCAAAACATACCCGCATCGCTTTTTGAAGCCGACTCTTTTGGAAAAGCAATCCAATGGTTCGTTGAGCGGCGCCATCCGGCTCGCCATGATCACCCCTTCGATACGGACATGGGGTCAGACATGGGGTCGACATGGGGTCGACATGGGGTCAGGACATGGGGTCAGTCCGATATTCTAATACTCCTCTAGGGATGCTGAAGGCTCATGGTTTCCCCGGACCCTTTCCATTTAATAAAAATCCGTCTTAAAGACGGGCTTTTGATGATGGAGGGGCGCAGATTCTGCGCCCGCGGTCGGCGAGGCCGCCGACCCTCCAAACGGTGCGCACGGCGGCGGGTTATTTTTTCGGCAGGCCTTCCGGGTATTGGGGGAGATTGTCGGTGATCGTATGCCACGGGGCTTTGACGCTGGTCCAGAAGTGGCTTTGCGGCGACATGTGCGGATCGTCGTCCAGCGTGCCCGCCCGGATAAAGACCATGCCGGGTCGGTGTTCGGCCCGTAGGTAGAGGTGGCAGCCGCAGTGTTTGCAGAAGGATCGCTGCTTTCCCGGCGAGGAGGGGTAGGGAATCAAATGCTCTTCGCCTGCGACCTTGAATCCGTCCGCTTCCACCGCCAGCACCGGGGCATACGCCGCGCCGGTAAACTTCCGGCAATCCGGGCAGTGGCAATTGGCGAACATCAGCAGCTTGCCGTGGATTTCATACTTCACCGTCCCGCAATAACAGCCGCCCGTGATCATTCCTGGCCTCCTTGGTTTGCATTCGGTCATTAAGACCAAATCCAGCGTAGCCGGAAGCGAATAGAATAAAAGACAGAATGATTTTGTGGCAGAATAATTTCACGGTTCCGATTTGCATGGGAATTATCATTGCCGCTTCGCTGCCGGTCTCTTCGAGACAGCCTCACTTCGTGTCTGCCACCTAATTATTCTGCCTAAAAACCTATGTAAACATGATGGGATTTGAATAGAGAGGGTAAAAATCCAAGCCGTTCCCATGGGCGGGGAATGTAGACGAAGCTTCCAGCTTCGTTGCGTTGGTACAGAAAATCCCATTCGTGCATAACGAAGCTAGAAGCTTCGTCTACGTTAAAAAAGCCCGCCTGTAATGGACGGGCTTTGTGGCCTTCGCGCTCTTTGCGGCCTTGGTGTTAAATCCCCCTAAAAATCGACGATGTTGGAGATGTAGGCTTCCAATTCGGTGATGGGGAGGCGGACCTGTTCCATGGTGTCGCGGTCGCGAACGGTGACGCAGTCGTCCTGCTCGATGGTTTCGAAATCGACGGTGACGCAGAGCGGCGTGCCGATTTCGTCCTGGCGGCGGTAGCGGCGGCCGATGGCGGCGGTCTGGTCGTAGTAGCATTTCCAGCGCTTGGAAAGCTGTTCATACAGCGCGCGGGCCTTTTCAACCAGCGGCTCCTTGTTCTTGACCAGCGGAAGCACGGCCACCTTGTAGGGCGCGATGCACGGGGCAAAACGCATGACGGTGCGGGCCTCGTAGCCTTCCGGCGCGCGCTTGGCGTCCGGCTCGGCGGTAAGGACTTCGCCGCCGCCCTTGGGAATCCACTCTTCGCGATAGGCTTCGCAGAGCAGGGCGAGGGCGATACGGTCGACGCCGGCGGAGGGCTCGATGACGTGGGGAATGAAGTGTTCTTTGGTCTCCTCGTCGAAGTATTCCATCGACTTGCCGCTGGTGTTCTGGTGCTGGGTAAGGTCGAAGTTGCCGCGGGCGGCGATGCCTTCGAGTTCCTGCGTGCCAAAGGGGAAGTCGTACATGATGTCGGTGCACGCGCTGGCATAGTGGGCGAGGGCATCGCCTTCGTGGATGTCGCGGTGCATGCGGCCTTCGGGCAGGCCGACCTTTTCGTACCAGTTCAGGCGTTCGGCGACCCAGTATTCGTGCTGTTCGGCATCGGTGCCGGGCTTGATGAAGAATTCGAGTTCCATCTGCTCGAATTCGCGCGAACGGAAGGTGTAGTTTCGCGGATTGATTTCGTTGCGGAAGGCCTTGCCGATCTGGGCGATGCCGAAGGGCACCTTGTTGCGCACGGTGGAGCAGACGTTGCCGAACTGGGCAAAGATGCCCTGTGCGGTTTCGGGGCGGAGGTAGGCCACGTTGGAGCTTTCCTCGACCGGGCCGACGAAGGTCTTGAACATCAGGTTGAAGGCGCGCGGCTCGGTCAGGGTGCCGGGCTCGTTGGTGTCGGGGCCGACCAGCTTGTTGTAGTGGTCGAGCGGAACGTCGAGCAGGGCAACGGTTTCGTAGTCGGCGATATCGCCCTTGGCGACCTTCTGGACCTTCTTTTCGGCCGGGGCGGAAGCGCCTTCGTGGAAAGCAAACATGAGGGCGTCGGCGGCGGACTTGTGCTTAAGTACGTTGATCTGGTCGGCGCGGTAGCGGCCCTTGGTTTCGCGGCAGTCGAGCATCGGGTCCTTGAAGTTGCCAACGTGGCCGGAGGCTTCCCAAACGCGCGGATGCATGATGATCGAGCTGTCGAGGCCGACGATGTCCTCGCGCAGCTGGGTCATGGATTTCCACCAGCAGGACTTGATGTTGCGCTTCAGCTCGACGCCGAGCGGGCCGTAGTCCCAGAAGCCGTTAATGCCGCCATAGATTTCCGAAGTTTGGAAAATGAAACCACGCCTCTTGCACAGACTGACAAGGGCGTCCATTGTTACGTGATAATCGTTTGCTTTCATAAGACGGGCGAGCATGCCCAAGCCCGTCTGCACGGTCAAGAATGAAGGGGGGAAATGATGGAGAGCACGTGGGGGTTTCCGAGGGGATGAACAGGGTCGACAAGCTAGCCTTCTGTGGGTAGGTTATCAGCCTATGAACGAATCCCGCAGAATCGTACCCGTATCCGTGATCGCCACATCGCTGGTGGTCTGTCTTGTCGGTCTGGAGGTATTGGTAATCAGTGGTGCGCTGGAATTGAAGGGGGCGACGGTCGCCCGGATTGCGCCCTGGGCCTATGAACCATTCCTAAAGCTGGTGGGCGAACATCCCGCTTCCCAGGTGAATGCGAAGAGGAACGAGGCATCGGCATCCTCCGCGCCGCTGTCCGCCATGGAGGTGGTCGCCAGTTTCAATGCGGATGCTCTGCTCGCCGAAACCAACGAAGTGCAAGAGGTGGAAGCTGCCAAACCGGACCCTGAGCCTGAGGAACCCGCGCAGGAAGAGCCGCCGAAGGAAGTTGTGCCGGTCGGCTGACTACACTTGCCAGTAGGCGAGGAACTCGATATTGCCTGCAGGCCCCGTGATGGGGGAGTCGCACAGGCCCAACCACCGGAAACCCAGTTCTTCCGTGCCAAAGCGCTTCACCTTTTCGATCACTTCCTCGTGGACGGCCGGATCTCGCACGACACCGCCTTTGCCCACTTGGTCCCTGCCTGCTTCGAACTGCGGTTTGATCAACGACACGATGTGCCCGCCCGGCTTGATCAGATTCTTCAACGGGGGCAGGATGTTGGTGAGCGAGATGAACGAGGTATCAATGCTGCAGAAGTCGGCCTTTTCCGGAATCTCATTCTCAGTAAGGTAGCGGGCATTGGTGTTTTCCATGACGACCACGCGAGGATCTTCGCGCAGCTTGTAGTGGAGTTGGTTGGTGCCGCAGTCGACCGCATAAACCCTGGCCGCGCCGTGCTGGAGCATGAAGTCGGTAAAGCCGCCGGTCGACGAACCGATGTCGAGGCAGACGGCATCCTGCAAATCAAACCGGAACTGTTTCCATGCCCCCTCGATCTTCAATCCACCGCGGCTGACATACTTTTCCTGTTCCTTGACGAAGAGGTCGGCGTCGTCGGGATACTGGTGGCCTGGCTTGCTGGCGGGCTGGTTGTCCACACGCACCATACCGGCGCGTATAAGGCGCTGGGCCTGTTCACGGCTTTGGGCTAGTCCGCGCTGGACCAGCAATTGATCTAAACGTTGCTTGGGCATGAGGGTATGTTTACATGCTGCCGAGCTCTTCGGCGAGATCGATAGCCACGTTTTCCATGCGGAATTTGGATTCGGTGTCGATCAGGTCGGCGTCGAGCAATTGCCGGCGGATCGAAATCGTGTCGCGCACCTCTTCGAACGGCAGGTTGGCCATCAGGGCCATGTCGCGGTCCAGTTGCTCCCTCAGCGGTTGCACGTGCCGGTTGCGCTCGGCGAACAGGGCGTAGTAGGCCTTGGCCGTGTCGAGTAGAACCGACAGCTTGTCCTCGGTCATGCGCTTCTGTTCCGAGAGCGCCTTGAGCGTCAACTGCTGCTGGGCCTGATAGACGGCGATATCCGGATTGCGCGTGCCCCAGGGCAGAATGATGGCCGCCGACACTTCCCATCCGCTGGATCCGTCGTCGTAGTCGATGCGATAGCCGGGCTGGAGATATTTCAGCCGGAAGCCCTCCTCCGACTTCGCGGATTCTTCCGCGAGCTGCATGGATCGATAGTCCGCCGCCAGGCGCTGGATGTCGGCCCGCTGGTGTATGGCCTGGCGGAGCAGGGATTCGATTTCGAGTTGCGAGGGCATCTGGATCTCCGCCATCGTGGACAGGTGTTCCAAGTCGGCCTCGGCGCCCAGAATAGTTTTCAGGCGGCCTTTGGTCTCGATCAGTTTGGCCGCGAGCTTCGCATGCTCGTTCACGAGCCCCAGATAGGTGCTGTACAAACGGGCGCGGTCGCTGACGGTCAGCTGGTTCATCTCCACGCTCTGGTCGGCCCGGGCAAGAATGGGTTCGATATAGCGTTGCTCCTCCGCAATGCGGAGCAGCTGGCGCTCGAGCATGCGGTAGGTGCTGAAGTCGCGGTACACCGACACAATCTGCGCCCATTCCAACGCCGCCACGCGCAACTGCTCCGACTGGGCCGCGAGGGTGAGTTGCTCATGAAGCCGGCGCTTGCTCCAGCGGTCGGGCATGTAGATGCGCAATGCGAGCCCGACATCGTCGTCGCTGACGTTGGGGCGCAGTTCGAGTCCGTAATCCGAGCGGGACCTCGCCAACGCCCGGGCCTGCTCCACCGCGGTGGACTCTTCCAGCAGCGCACCGTCGCCCCGGTGCTTGATGGTGGAATGGAAATCGGCCTTTTCCATCAGCGCTTCGAGGGAAGGACCCTCTGTTGCGCTGGCGGAAACGGCGATACACAACGGCAACAGAATGAGGTTTGGGCGCATCATCATTTCTTGCCGAACCATTGCTCGAGGATGGAAAGGTCGGGCACGACGACCACCTGTTCGCCCGGCAGCAAATCGCCGTCGACCTCAATGACAATGCGGCGGCCACGCAGCATCTGATCGCTGAACCCCGTGTTGACCGGGAGTTTGCGGATGTCGGCGGTAATCGAAAGAATCCGTCCGTGGATTACGGTGCGGCTGGCTTCCGTGATGACCCTGCACTGCTCGCCGATGGCGATATCCATCCGCTTGGCTTCCGGCATGAAGGCCACGACGCGGCGGGTGGTGACCGTGCTGATGCGGGCGACCGGGTCGCCCGTTTCAACAATGTCGCCCGGCTGGTGCAGCACCTCGGCCACGACGCCCGCCATGGTGGAGGTCAGGCGGCATTGGGCTGCCACCAGTTCTTCGAGCGTGTGCGAGTCGAGCTGTTCGGCATCGCGCTCGGCATCCGCCAAACGTGCCTTCAATTGCTCGGTGACCCGGGGGTAGCGGGAGAGTATGGCCTTGGTCGCTTCGATCTGGGGCCGCAGGTCTTCGACGTCCTGCTCCAGGACCAGATGCTTGTCCAGCATCTCTTCGCTCCGGGCCCAGCGCGACTCCATGGCTCGAAGTTCGGCTTCGGTCTTGGCCTGTTCCAGCTCCAGGCTCTCGAGCTCGTAGCGGATGGAATGGACCTTGTCGCGGGTTTTCATGAGCGAGGCCTGATCCATCAAGAGTTCGGTGGCCAGCGCTTCGTTATCCAACTCGGCCACCAGCTGTCCGGCTTCGATCAAGTCGCCCATCTGCACGTTCATAGACTTGAGACGGCCGTCGACCAGCGGGGAGACATATTCATAGGTGCGCTCGGCCACGCCGTGGAAGCGGATGCGGTACATGCCGCCCGGCAACATGACGAGCACCATGATGGCTGCGGCGATCCATACCAGCCACGGCCAGCCGCTGAACATCTGGCGGATCATATGGCGCCGGCGTTGGCGCATGGGAGGACGCTTGAAGTGTTTTTTAGTCATTGCGCTGTCTCCCTAAAGTTCCACAGTGGTGCGCTGCATGACCAGATTGACTTCGGCAATCGTTTCGAGCGCTTCGAGCTTCTTGACGATATCCACCTGGTAGGATGGATCGATCAGGCGGATCTGGTAGGAGTATTCCAGCAGGTCGCCCTGCACGGCCTCGCGCATGGCAATCAGCATATAGGCCGAGCAACATTCCGCCATGATGCGGTCGACGTCCTCGCGGGCCGTGTCGTTGTCCGCTTCGACCAGGAAGCGGAGCATGGCCTCGTAGCGGCGGTGCGTGGCGAACGGCGCAAAGTGCAGCAGTATGATCACCGAACTGAGCAGGATGCATCCGGAGACGGCAACCGCGTACATGCCGGCGCCGCAGGCAATGCCTAGCCCCAGCGCCGCGAAAAGGAACATCATGTCGCGCGGGTCGCGTACCACGGTTCGGAAGCGGATCAGCGAGAGTGCGCCAAGCACGCCCACGCCGCGCGCGATGCTGTCGCCCATGGACATCATCACCATGCAGGTGATCATGCCGCCGAGAATCAGTGTGTGGACGAACGACCGCGAATAGGAAAGCGATTGAAAGGTCAACTGGTACAGTTTCGCGATGACCGAGCAGAGTACAAAGCTCAGCAACAGCGCCGATATCACGTGCTGAAGGCTGAGGCTCTGCGAACTACTGGCCGCCGCCATTAAATCAAGAAATCCACCTGAGTCCATTTTACCCCCGTTAATCCAGTATGAGTTCGTCGGCAAACGGCGCATCGCCCCGGCCGATCAATAGTTTTTCCATCCAGATGGCGGTCGAGTACTTGCAGTTGCCGCACCGGATCAATTCAAATTGCTGTACCAGTTCAACCATCCAGGTGGGCACCTGTTCCGTGCACTTCACTTCCAGCACGAGGGTTGAATCCTTGCGGTTGCGGACCATACCGCTGTCCATGGAAATAAACCGCCCGCCCTTGCCCCAGCTATAGGCATTGGTGACGGGCTGGTAGCAGAGTTGGGAGTCGAAGGTGATCCTGGCGTAATGGTCGAAGATACCCGTATAGGCTTCGCGGCAGTAGCGCACAATGACCTTGGGTTCCGCTCCGATCTCTTCCGCGAGCCGGACGAATTCGCGGAAGGCCTCGCGTTCCTTCACCGATTTGAAGTTCAGTTCGCTGACATGCTTTTTTAGGATGCCCGGCTTCCACGCATCAAAGGGGATGCAGGCGCGCGATTTAATGATGCGATCGTAGTATTTACGTTTGATCTCGAGAAAGACGGGGGCGTCGCCGGGCTCCAATCCATAGGTGCGGACGCGCAATTTGAAGCGGTGCGTGGCCTCCCATTCCTTGGCATAGTGCAGGGACAGGGAAGGGGAGTCGTACTGAACCGTGTTGATGTAGTACCGTCCGCCGGCGGCCGCGCAGTGCTTGTCCAATACGCAGTAAGGTTTGATAAATGCCTTGATCGGTTCAACCAGATGGCGCGGAATAATATACTTCGCCTCGAAGCGATCCAGCTCCGTGGAAAAGTCGGCCTGATCCTTTATCTCCTTGATATGACTGCGTTCGCTCATGCTAATTGGCGATTTATAACGCTTACAACTTCCTAACAACGAGTAAAAAAAGAGTTTAGCTTGTGGTAACGATGTTTTTCAGTGTTGGGCGATCCAGTCATGGCATTGAACGCAGTTTGCAGACTGGCGCCTGCACCTGCATTTCCTCGAGATCTCATAATAAGTGTTGTTTTGGCTCGTTTAATGCGGTTTATGCGGTGGTCCCTTACGCAAAGTTAAGAAGACCTACCTTGACTAAAATGATCACTTAATGGTTAGCATAGGACCATTTTTATCGCATTGAACCGAGGAGTTTCCACGTATGAACCTTAGATTTAAGAGTATGTGCATGCCGAATATGAGCATGGTGTTACGAATTGGTTTTGTTTTTATATGCATCGGTTTCGCGGTACCGGCGGCTGCGGAACCGGTGATCAACGAGTTCATGGCCTCGAACCAGTCCATCTATCCAGACAACTGCGACTTTGACGACTATTCCGACTGGATTGAGATCTATAATCCCGGCAGCTCCAGCGTAGCGCTGACGGACTATTACCTGACGGACGACCTGACGCTGCCGCTAAAATGGAGAATTCCCGACGGGGCCTCGATTCCGGCACACGGCTACATGATGGTGCGGGCAGACGGCTACAATGCCGGGCCGGGCGAATCGCATATCCGGGGCTACTGGGACTGGGGCAGCACCTTTACGACCCTGCGCTACCATGCGGGCTTCAAGCTGAGCGCCGGGGGGGAGTCCCTCGGCATTTACCGCCTCACCAGTCCGGCGACGGACAACACGTTGATTCCGGTTGGTGCCACGTGGAAATACCGCGACACGGGAGGCGATCCGGGCAGCAATTGGATGGACTTAATGTTTGATGATTCCCTCTGGGCTGCCGGTGCCGCCAAGCTTGGCTACGGCGATGGTGACGAAACTACCCAGATCGGTTATGGGCCGGATCCGAGTAATAAATACCCGGCCACCCATTTCCGGTATCATTTCAGCGTGACCGATCCATCGTTGATCGCCGACGTACAGTTGAACCTGATGATCGACGACGGTGCCATTGTCTACCTGAACGGAACCGAAATCGCCCGCGTGCGCGTGGCGGACGGCATTACCTACGCGGATTATTCGGGGGCGGGCTTCGGTCCTGACAACCCGAGCGCGTTCGAAGCGATTGACTATACGTCCATGCCTTTCCGGGCGGGTGACAATGTGCTGGCGGTGGAAGTCCACCAGCATGATGCCGGCAGCAGCGATTTGGCATTCGATGCGGAACTGGTCGTGTCGGAAGTCAGTTCGACCGATGTTGTTCTCGTCGATTCCGTAACCAACTTCCCGGCCCAGCTTACGGATGTATCCTACGGACGCGATCCCTCCTCGACCAACGGTTGGTCGTTCTTTGCCGAACCCACCCCCGAGGGAACCAACTCGTCCGTCGCGCTCACGCAGTTTGCGGAAGCTTCCGCGGTCACCGCTTCGCTGGCCAGCGGCTTCTACACGGGGAGCCAATCCGTCGCGCTGTCAAGCAGCGGAGCGGGTGAGACGATTCGCTACACGCTGGATGGCTCCGTGCCCACATCCGGTTCCACGGCCTACACGGTCCCGCTGGCCATCACGAACACAGCCGTGCTGCGGGCGCGCACGTTCGTATCCGGCAAGATTTCGGGACCGGTCCTGTCCCGCACCTTCTTTGTCGACGAAAGTTCCGCGCTGCCGGTTTTCTCGCTCGTAACCGATCCGGCCAACCTGTTCGACGACACGATCGGCATCTACGAGAACACGAATACATACTACAATATCGGGGGGCAGTTCGGATCGGGCTACTATCCCCTCAAAGGCCGCGAAATTCCTGTTCGGTTGGAAATGTTCGAGGCCGATACCAATCCGGCTTTTGCGGTGAATGCGGGCGTGCGCATTGCCGGGGAGAACATCTGGACCAAAGATCAGAAGCCGTTCAACATCTACATGCGTTCCAAGTATGGCGACGACCTGATCAACTACCAGATGTTCTCCGAACAGCCTGTTGCCACCTTCGGCGAACTCAACCTGCGCAACGGCGGTGACGACTGGGAAGACACCATGCTGCGCGATGCCATGATGCCCTCCATATTCGAAGGCCAGGTACATGCGGGGCTCTACACGTATCGTCCGGGCCTGCTGTTCATCAACGGCAATTACTGGGGCATCTACAATATCCGCAAACGCTTCGATCCGCTCTATTTTGCCAATGAACACCTGTTGACGGAAGACGGCTACGACCAGCTCAAGTATGGCAACGATTTTGAAAACCAGATCTACGCCAAGCTGCAGGCCGATGCGGGCACCACGGAGTCCTACGAGTCCTTCCTCGCATACTGCACCACCAACGACACCACGGATCCCTTGGTCTACAGCCAGATCGAATCGCAAATGGATGTCGATTCCTTCATCGACTACATCATCGGAACCGATTACGCGGTAAACACCAGTTGGCGGCACAACCGGGAGTTCTGGCGCGCCCGCGCGCCCGGTTCCAAATGGCAGTGGATCATCAATGATTCCGACCGGGGATTTGTCATTGGCAACAAGACCGGATCGCTGATCGATAATTTTATTGCGGACTACAGCCTCTTCCAGTGTTTGGACAACAACACCAACTTCATCAACCGTTTGATCCAGCGCTATGCCGCCCATGTCGGCAGTACGTTTTATCCCCAGCGGATCAGTGACAAACTGGATATTCTGACCGCCGAACAGGATGCCGAGGTTGCGCGGCACCAGGCGCGCTGGCCGGGCTCCATGGCGAACCGGACCGCCCAGATCGCCGAGATCAAGCAGTTTGCCGTGGAACGGCCGTCCTACGCCGTTAGCCAGCTACAGCTGGAACTGGGGCTGAGCCTGGGCATGGCCAACCTGACGGTAAACCGGTCGCACGCCGATGGCGGGCGCATCCTGGTTGCCGGTGTGCCGATGGCCCCCGAATATTCCAACACCATCGGCATGTTCCTGAACACGCCGTTCGAGCTGACGGCCGAGCCGGCGCCGGGCTACGCCTTCAGCGGCTGGAGCACGGGAAGCACCAATGCCACCATCGAAGTCACGATGACCGCCGCGCAGAGCATCACGGCCAACTTCACGCCCGCCGCGGAAACCATCATCCCCTCAACCCTCGCCTCCGACACCACCTTGCAGGCCGCCGGATCGCCATACACCGTGACCAACGACGTGGTGGTGGAAGCCGGCCAAACCCTGACGCTCGGACCGGGGGTCCGGCTGAACATGCCCAAGGGAAGGAGCATCATTGTCTACGGGGCGTTGAACGCAAACGGCACGGAAAGCCAGCCGGTCGAGATCGTTTCGCGCACCGGCGCAGCCTGGGGCAACCTAGGGTTTGTCAATGCCACCGGAAGCTCCTCGCTGAACTACCTGACCCTGCGGGGCGCGACGGCCAGCCGGCACGATCCGCTCAATCTCAAGGCGGCGGTTTCCGGATACAATTCGGAGGTCACGCTCGACCACGCGGACATCGAAGCCCCGTTGCCCATCTTTTCCCGCTATGGTTCCACGACACTACGCGACAGCCAGATCCATATCCTGTTCTCCGGCGATGGCATCAATGTAAAGTCGGGGGCCGGTCTGGTGGAGAACAGCACCTTTGCCGGCAACAACGCACCCGACACCGATGCAATCGACTTCGACAACGTGGTCGGCGGGCGAATTGCCGGGAACCGGATCTACGCGTTCATGGGCTTCAACAGCGACGCCATCGATGTGGGAGAAGGTTGCCAGGGTCTAATGGTTGTCAGCAACCGCATCTTCAACATTACGGACAAAGGGGTGTCGGTGGGGCAGGCTTCGGTTGCCTACATTGAACGCAACCTGATCGTCGATTGCGACATGGGCGTGGGCATCAAGGATTCCGGCTCCACCGCCTACATCGACCAGAATACCTTTGCCCGCTGCAACCGGGGCGTGGCCTCCTACGAAAAGAACATCGGGGCTGGCGGGGGTATCGCCCATATCAGCAACAGTATCTTCTCGCGATCCAAGAAGGAGCCGGTGTTTGTGGATTCCCTTTCCACCCTGACTGTGAACTATTCGCTGTCCGATACGCTGGCCATGGCCGGAACCGGCAATGTGCTGGCCGATCCGCTCTTTACCGACGAGGGGGGCTGGGATTTCTCATTGACGGCCTCATCGCCCGCCATTGATGCCGGCGATCCCGCGCACGCCCTCGATGGCGACGGGTCGCGCGCCGACATGGGGGCCTACTATGCCTTTGATCCGGACGACTATCCCTACTACATCCCGAACCTCGTGGTGATCAACGAAGTGCTGGCGCACTCACACGATGTCGCGCCCGACTGGATCGAGCTGTACAACTCCAGCTCCAAGCCGGTGGATCTCGGCGGGTGGTATCTCAGCGACGACCCGGACACGCCCCTGAAATACCGCATCGCCGATGGCACCATCTTGCCGGCCCATGGCTATGTGCTCTTTTACGAGGATCTGAATTTCGGGGCGGGAAGCGCCGATCCCGGTGCCGAGATTCCCTTCGCCCTCAGTGAAAGCGGCGACGCGGTCAGCATATTCGGGCCAGGCAATTCCTTGCGTCCAGATTACACCGAACAGGAGGATTTCGGGGCCTCGCTGCGAAATGTCACCCAGGGCCGCTACTACAAGGCCAGCACCCGCACCTATAACTTCGTAACCTTGAAATCATCGACGCCGGGTGCCGCCAACGACGAGCCGATGGTGGGTCCCGTCGTGATCAGCGAGATCATGTACCATCCGCCGGTGTCCGAAGCCGAATACATCGAACTGACGAACATCGATACCAACCAGGTCACGCTCTACGACGCCTCGAAAAGCGAGCCGTGGCGCATGACCAAGGGGATCGACCATGTATTTCCGCCGATCAGCCCGGTGGTGATGCAGCCCGGCGAAAAGATCATGCTTGTTCGCAACGCCACGGCGTTTGGTACCGAATACAGCGTGCCGCCGGGTACGCAGGTCATCCAGTGGGATGCGGGCGCCCTCGACAACGGCGGGGAAACCCTGGAGATCTCCCGTCCGGGCGATACCAACGATGTCGGGGTCATGCAGTTCGTGCGGGTCGATCGCGTGGATTACTCGGACAATGATCCGTGGCCCACGGGGCCGGACGGCAGCGGTACGTCCCTGGCCCGCATCGATGAAAGCGCCTATGGCAATGATTTCGCCAACTGGCGGGATGCTTTGGAAACGCCCGGGCAAACGGGCTTCCAGTTGTGGCTGTCCGGCCAAAGCCTGCCCGTGGGGCAGGATGGGCCAAACGACGACCCGGACGGGGATGGCATCGTTACCGCCATGGAATACGCCTGCGGCACGGATCCCACGGTCTTTTCAACCATGGCCGGCGAATATACCATCTTTGCATCGCCCTCGGTTGTTTCGTTTACGCTGCCGGCGGTGCGGTCGGATCTTGGGTACTATATCGAACGGTCGACCCAGTTGGCGGCGCCGGATTGGACCGATATCGCGGCATCGGTGAGCATCGCGGGCGGTCAAACGTATATCCAAGCCATCGATCCAGTCGTTGGCGAAACCGGTTTCTACCGCATCAAGATCCTGCTCCATAACCTCTATTAGCGTCGCCGGGCACCAAGGGCTGCTCCGAGTCCAACCATAGAAGACGGACAATAATCGACATTTATAGCGAGAAAGCTTTCTGATGCTTTCATTTGTGTATAACCTTTCTAGTTCTATGTGTATTTACTTGTGCACGTCTGTTTCAAATGAACGGACGGCTAATCAGGTCGATCTAATTTGTAGAGAGCGTGACCGGGATGGAGTCCTGTTTGGCAGGATCGCGTCCATGGGAATGATCGGTTGCTTGATTGCGGCATCGGTCCATCCATGCCGGGTCAAGCAGAGGGGTGACGATGAAAAAGCTTTGGTTATTGGCCGCTATGACGCTTGTCTTGACAGATGCGTACGCGGAACAAATTGCATTGGAAAACGCGGATTTCGAGTCGGGAGTACAGAATTACCCCGACGGATTCGACGCCAGCCCGGACGTCCCCGGTTGGAGGGACGGCGATCAAATTACCGATTCCGGGACGGAAAACAGCAATGCCTGGTGGGGATCCTACGAGGGGACTTCCGCGTTTATGAGGATGGGCGATTCCGCCTATCTGCCCAGCGACTACACCATCCAACTAGGGGATGAGTTTACCATCGGCTTTGTTGCAAAAAGCTGGGATGGGTCATCGCAGTGGACGGCCACGCTCTTCTATGACGACCCGGTAAACGAAATCGGTTCCTACTCCGCCAATATAAACGGGAGCTGGACCGCGTATTCCAATGAAACGCGTATCGTCGCGACCCCGGAATCGGTCGGCGGTACGCTCGGCGTACTCTTCAAGAATACGGGTTCAGGTTTTGCGAACCTGGACAATGTAACGATTGATCGCCAAACGCCCGAAGGTCCGGTAACCATTATTGCGCAGCCCGAAAGCCAAACGGTTGAGGAGCTGCGACCGGTCACGTTTGAAGTCGCCTACTACGGTACGCTTCCGATCTACGTGCAATGGTACCGCGATGCCGTGCCCATCCCCGGAGCCACGAATGACAGCTACACCCTTGAATCGACCGCACTCAGCGACAACGGGGTATTGTTCCACGCCTTCGTAGAGAACATCTATTCAACCGACTACTATTTTGAGGAAAGCAGCAATGCCGTCTTGACGGTTACCGCCGATACCACGGCGCCGGTCATCGATCTGGCCTACAGCGATTTTCCCGAGGGGGTTGTGGTGCAGTTCAGTGAAATGGTGGACGAGTCATCGGCCGAGGACGTCGCCAATTATGCCATTTCCCATGCGGGCGGCTCCCTGTCGATTAGCAATGCCCAATTGCTTGACGGCGGCACCAGTGTACGTTTGACAACCGCTGGCCAAACACTGGGGGGCGAGTATACGCTGCATGTTTCCAACGTGCAGGATTTGGCCAGTACGCCGAACCTGATCGTCACCGATAGCCAGTATGCCTTCGTGTCCAGTCCTTATATCGTGAACGATATCGGCGGCGCAACGGTTGGAAGTTCGTCGGTTTGGTTGGCGGATGGCGGCGATGTCACGGCGGCCGGTAGCGGCCTAGGCGGCAGCTCGGACCAGTTCAGCTTCGGCCATAAGGTGTATTCCGGCGATTTCGATATACAGGTCCGCATCGATAGCATCGAGTTTTACAGCCAGTGGGCGCAAGCCGGCCTGATGGCCCGCGACGGCCTCGACGACGATGATCTGTTTGCATCCGTTTTTGCGACGCCGGGGCCGGTGGGCTGCCAGTTCATGTCGCGGTCCAGCGTGGGCGGTAGCGCCGTTGCGGAAGGTTCCTTCCCTTCCGTATTCCCCGGCATGTGGCTTCGCTTGCGCCGAACGGGAAACCTGTTCGAAGGCTATGTCGGAATCGACGGCCAAACGTGGGAACCGATGGGATCTTCGACTATCGCCATGTCCAATAGTGTGGAGGTGGGCTATTTCGTTGCTTCCGGTGATTCGTCCACGGCCATTACGGCCAGCTTCCGAGATGAGATGGTAGGCTCGGGTAGCATCGTGTCCCATATCGCCCTGCCGTTCGAACCCTTGGGTCCGAGCAGCCGGCGTGGCGCGATGGTCATTAGCGAAATCATGGTGGACACGCCGTCGGAGTGGGGCGGCACCAATAGTCTGGAGTTCGTTGAAATCTACAATACGGGCCTGATTACCGAGGATCTGACCGGACACCGCTTCAGTGGCGAGATCGACTACACGTTCCCGGACGGTACCATGCTGGCGCCCGGGGAATTCATCGTGGTGGCCAAGGATCCCATTGCGGCGCAGTCCTTCTACGGCGTCACCTGCCTTGGCCCCTACGACGGCAAGCTGTCCAACTCCGGCGGCAAGCTGCGTTTCCGCAACGAGCTGGACGGCATTCTGCTGGAGGTCGAATACGACAACAAGGCCCCCTGGCCGGTCGCGGCCTTTGGCACCGGCCATTCGCTGGTGTTGAGTCATCCGAGCTACGGCGAAAACGACGCTCGGGCGTGGTCGGCCAGCGATGTGATCGGCGGCTCGCCGGGAACGTTCGACGGCTATGGCGCGGAGCCCTTGCGCGCCGTGGTGATCAATGAATATCTCGCGCACACCGACCTGCCGCAGGTGGACTATGTCGAGCTGTTCAACACAACGGAATCGGCCATCGACCTATCCGGCGCGTGGTTGAGCGACGACGCCGGCACCAACAAGTTCCAGATCGCCAACGGGACCACCATTCCGGCGCGCGGCTTCCTGAGCTTTGACCAGAATGAACTCGGGTTCGCGCTCTCGGCCGACGGCGAGCAGATCTTCTTGGTCAATTCGAACCAAACGCGGGTCATCGATGCGATCGTGTTTCGCGGTCAGGAAAACGGCGTCTCGGAAGGCCGCTATCCGGACGGCGCTCCGGGGTTCCAGCGACTTTCCTCCGTGACGGAAGGCGCGGCCAACACGGCCCCCCGTCCGTCAGAGGTGGTGATCAACGAAATCATGTACCACCCGATCTCGGACTCGAACAACGACGAATACATCGAACTGTACAACCGGACCGGAAGTCCGGTGGATCTTTCCGGATGGCGGTTGCAGGGCGGCATCTCGTACGAGTTTCCCGCCAACACCGAGATTCCCGCCAACGGGTATATCGTCGTGGCCGAAAACGCCACCAACCTGATGGCCAAGTACCCGCAGCTCAACAGCGCAAATACCTACGGTAACTATGGCGGTTCGCTCAATAATTCAACCGATACCATCCGGCTCTCGATGCAAGAGGACCTGGTCTCGACCAACGCGTCCAGTCTGTTGGTGACCAACATTTTCTACATTCCCATCGACGAGGTAACCTATGTCGATGGCGGCCGCTGGGGCGAGTGGAGCGATGGCGGCGGCAGCTCGCTGGAACTGATCGATCCCGATGCCGACAACCGTCAACCCGCCAACTGGGCCGACAGCTTGGAAACCAACAAAGCCCCATGGACCATCATCGACGTAACGAATATTCTCGAAAACGGGCAGTACTATGTGGACGAGGGCTCGGCATCGGGTGAAGCCGAGGATTGCAACCGTCTTGATCTGTTCCTGCAGGGGGCGGGAGAAGTACTGGTGGACGACGTTGAATTCCTCAATAACGGTGGTGGAAGTCTCAACCTCAACGGGGATTTCTCGACCGGTTCGAACCAGTGGGGTTTCTATGGAGTGACCCGCCACTCGTATGTGGAAAACGGGGTTGGGCCGGATGGATCCGATGCGCTTCACCTGGTTTGCGTGGCGCGCGGGGACACCGGTGCCAACAAGGCATATAACCTATTCTCTGCCGTGCCGACCATCTCGGGTTCGGATACCGGGACGATCCGCGCCAAGGTCCGTTGGCTGAAGGGTGCGAAGCAATTCTATATTCGTCTGCGAGGAAACTGGATGGAGGTGTGCCAGAACCTGAACGTCCCTGACGATTGCGGTACGCCCGGGCTGGCAAATTCACAGCTCGTATCCAACGCTGGACCGGCGATCTTCGACGTGTCACACCGTCCGGCTCTTCCGCAACCGGGTGACGATGTGCTCGTGACGGCACGTGCCGTCGATCCCGATGGAATCGGCTCCCTGGTTCTTTACTATCGGGTCGATCCAGCAAGCACCTATTCGACCGCAGTCATGTACGACACGGGTGCTGGTGGCGATGCCATTGCGGGGGACGGAATCTATTCCGCATCTATTCCCGGCCAATCCAGCGGCATCCTGGTGGCGTTCCATATACAAGCATCGGACAGCGCTGACTCCTCGTGGTTTCCGGCGTCGGCACCGGAGCAGGAGTGTCTGGTGCGCTGGGGGGATCCGGAGTTCAGCGGAAGCGTGGGCGCCTATCACCTATGGATGACGGCGGCCAACGTCAGTTTCTGGAACAGCCGTGAAAGGCTGGCCAACGACAACATCGACGCAACATTCGTTTATGGACATGATCGGGTGGTTTACAATGTGGGCACGATGTATAGCGGAAGTCCTTTCCACTCGGGATCCTACAATGGGGCGGACGGATCGTTCGCCTGCGACTATGAGATCAACTTCAAGCCTGGCGAGTTGTTCCTTGGGTCGGAGCCCTTCGTGCTGTCCGCCGACGATGCCGGCGGCGGTTTCTGGTTCGATCCATCGGCCCAGGTGGATATTACCGGTACCTGGATTGGCCGGAAACTAGGCCAGCAGTACAACTATCGCCGGCATGTCCATATGCTGTTCAACGGCTTGGAGCGCGGATCCATCTACCAGGATGGCCAGCAACCCAATGGTGAAATGCTGGATGAATACTTCCCCGACGACTCGCAGTCTGAGTTGCGTAAAATTGAAGACTGGTTCGAATTCGACAACAACCTGGGTGGGCAGGGGAATATCTTCGGCCGCATCACGCGGGTCAACCAAAGCAATGGAGAGATCGATCCAAAGTGGTACCGATGGAACTGGCGTCCACGCGCCACGGACGACCACACCAACTGGTTCAACTTCACTAACCTGGTTGCCGCTGTTAACGATTCTTCCTCGCCGGACTGGGAATCCCGTGTCGGTGCATGGATGGACGTACGGAACTTCCTCCGCCCCATTGCGACCTATCATATCTGTGGCTGCTGGGATACCTATGCCTACGCCCGCGGCAAGAACGCCTATGCCTTTAAACCCGATGGAGAGGGATGGCGTTTGCTGCTGTGGGATATTGAACTCGCGCTGGGTAACGGTTCGAATGGGAGCTCGGATAGCATTTACTCTACTGTGGATTCCGTGCTCTTCAACATGATCACCTCGATTCCTTCGGTGCACCGCGAATACCTCATGGCGTTTCAGGAGGCGGTGGATGGGCCGCTTGCATCAGGTGCGGCCGCCTCGATTTTGAACGAGCGCTATGCCAATCTTCTGGCCAACGGGGTTGAGATCGGTTCTCCCCAGTTTATCATCAATTATATAAACGCTCGCCGCTCCTATCTGCAGAGCGTTCTGCCATCGGTGGCCTTTGGTGTTGATGGCGACAGCTCCTTCTCGGTTTCCTCCAACAGCGTGGTGCTTACCGGAACGGCGCCACTGACGGTGGCCGAAATTCAGGTTAACGGCATTGCGTATCCGCTGGAATGGACAAGCACGACGGCATGGCGCATGACCGTGCCGTTGTCGGCCGGTCTTAACAGCCTGTCCGTAGCGGGGGTCGATCGCTTTGGCAATACCGTGTCCGGTACCAGCGCGATGTTGTCGGTCACCTACATGGGGGCCGACTTGGACCCTGAAGGCGTTGTCGTGATCAACGAGATCCATCCGTCACCGGAAGACCGCGACCTGCAGTTCCTGGAACTGCACAACACCAGCACAACCAATGTGTTTGATCTGACCGGTTGGCGTATCAATGGGCTCGGCTACACCTTCAATGAGGGTGCATTGATCGGCCCCGGAGAATACCTGGTGCTGGTTGGGGATGCGTTCCGTTTTGCCGACCGGTACAACGATGTCTCCGTTTCCGATACATACGCGGGGTCGCTCGATCCCGAGGGTGAAACCCTGACGCTCTACCGTCCCGGCGCCTTGCCCGGCGAGGAGATCGTGGTGGACCGTGTCCGTTACGAAGCGGGCGCACCTTGGGTCTCGTCGACGGGGGGTAAGTCGTTGCAGCTGGTCGATGCTTCGCGTGACAACGCCCGGGTGGCCAACTGGATGAGCGTGGACAACCGCGCCCCCGCAGCACCCATCGGTTTGGTCGGTATTGGGGACACTTGGAAATACTACGAGAGCGGGGATCCGGGAGCCGGATGGGAAGAACCGGATTTCGACGACAGCTCATGGAGCAGTGGTGCGGGCTTGCTGTACGACGGTCCGGAAGCGGAGGCCATGCCGGCACCGGTCAACAGCACGCTTACCTTGGGCAAACCCACCTATTATTTTCGGAAATCCTTCAACTACTCGAGAAGCATGTCGGGTATTTCCCTGAACCTCTCAACCGTCATAGACGATGGAGGGATCGTCTATCTCAACGGCATCGAAATCCTGCGTTTGGGCGTGGCCGGGGGAGCGGTCTCCCACAGCACGCCGGCAAACCGGACAATCGTGAATGCGCAGTATGAGAATTTTTCCATTCCTTCTTCTGCATTGGTTGCCGGTGAAAACACCTTGGCCGCCGAAGTCCACCAAATCATCGTCGGTAGCAGGGATGTCGCTTTCGGTGCAACATTGGATGTGCTGGATAACGGGACCGTCGCCCTTACTCCAGGGGCGGAAAATGCCGTACGCGAATCGTTGCCGGCCTTTCCCGACCTGTGGCTCAACGAAGTGCAGGCCGACAACACCGACGGCGCAATGGACAACGTTGGCGACCACGATCCGTGGGTGGAGCTTTACAACGCTGGAACAACGGCTGCGAGTCTGGACGGCTACTACCTTACGCCCAACTACGGAAACCCGACGAATTGGGCATTTCCGGCCGGCACCACCGTGCCCGCCGGCGGTACGCTGGTGGTTTGGTGCGATGCCGAACCGGGCGAAACGGTTGCCGGTGTTCCGCACACCGATTTTACACTGGCTTCCTCCGTTGGTCAGGTCGGTCTGGTCCGGATGGTGAACAGCGCCCCGCAGGTGGTCGATTATCTTAACTACACCAACCTGCCCTCGAACTGGAGCTATGGCGATGTGCCGGCCGGGCAGCCGTTCTACCGCTTCAACCTGTTCTATGCGACACCCGGTGTCACCAACAACGGCGCGGCCGCGCCGATCACGGTGTCGATCAACGAGTGGATGGCCGACAATGACGGGACCCTTCCCGACCCCGCGGACAACGACTACGAGGATTGGTTCGAGATCTACAACCCCGGCACCAATACGGTGGACCTCGGGGGCTACTTCCTGACCGACGACCTGCTCGACCCCTATAAATACGAAGTGCCGAACAACGGCCACTATACCATCGCCCCCGGAGGCTTCCTGCTGGTTTGGGCGGATGGGGAAGGTGGCCAGAATTCCACGAACCAGCCCGACTTGCATGCCGAGTTTTCCCTCTCCAAGGGCGGCGAAGCCATCGGGGTTTTTGCCTCGGACGGCACCCTGATCGATTCGGTGACGTTCGGTGCGCTGGCCGCGGATGTCAGCGAGGGCCGCTATCCCGACGGCGCCACCGGCATCTTCGCCATGGCGTCGCCCACGCCGCGGGCGGCGAACATGGTCCTGATTGCCACGCCGGTGATGGACGGGGTTCTGGTTTCCGGCAGTAATATCAGTTTCAGCTGGCCATCGTCGGTGGGGCAGCCATACCGCGTGTATTACAAGGACGATTTGAGCGAAGCGTCCTGGCATCCGCTCAGCGGGATCCTCTACGGCACGGGTGGTACGCTGAGCTACACCAACAGCGCCTCCGAATCGCCGCACCGTTTTTTCGGCATCGGTTTTGAATAGCCGTTTGCGGAGCCGATCCGGTTTTGGCGTTTATTCGAGGCCAACCCCGATTCGATAGAAATTTGCGGCATTCGTGGCATGCGCATGGTCAGTGTAGTTGCTCAGCGGGTGGGCTAATCCGGTCGCAATCGGGACGAATGGTTCGGTCAGATCGTCCGTCCAGTAAACGGAATAGTTGCGGCCGGGGATGGTCGGCCAACTGAAGCCGGTTCCGACGTTTAATCCCATGACAAATACCGAATCCGGATTGTCGGGATTGGTGCCGCACACCCATTCGGCATAGTCGCTCATTCCATCGCCGTCGCTGTCGAGATCGGGACTGGGAGTCGGACTGCCGGGCGTCGGGCTTGCGGCCGTCCAGCTGGTTGGAGCGAGACCGGGCAGGGAGTCGTTGATGCGGGCGAGCGCGCTTCCGTTGCCGGCGGCCGCAATGGGCCAGGGATCCTGGTTGCCGTAGACGGTTTCGTCCTCGACGACCCACGAATAGTCGTCGCCGGGAAAGTCGGGGGCTTGCGGCCGCTCCAGGGCGACGCGTTCGCTTCGGTTGCCCAGCTTCCCGCTCCACGGCCCAAACATGCGGACCGGGCTGGCCAATCCATAGGCCGCCACAAAGGCATTGCTGGTTGCGCTGTCGGCCGGATCGAAGCCAACCACCAGCAGCGTGCTTCCGGCCGGCACCGTGGTGTTGTCTGGAAACGTATATTCCACGCCGCCGTCGATGCGCCACGCTTCGTCTACGGTCTGCATCAGGATGTTCGAGATCGTTGGGTTGTGGATTTCAATGAATTCGTCGCGCTCGTTGTCGTTGGTTCCGCCAAACGGAGCGGGCCAATACATGATTTCGCTGATGCGCAATCCTTCGAGCGCGGCGGCGTTGGCCGTGCCTTCGGTACGTACCGAAGCCTGCCAGTAATCCGCCATCCGGCTGAGGGACCGTTCGTTCTCCTGGCCCTTGAAACCGATCGCGTCCACGACACGGTCGTCCGTGGTGCCGGGCAGATAGGAGAGCAAAACCTGTTCGCCGGCCTTGTCAAGGCCGAAGCCGGTGCTGATGGGGTTGTGAAAATCGTCCACCTCGTGGAACACGATGCAATCTCCGGCGGCGATGGTGGTGGACGGGAAGGGCCACTTGTCCGGATCGCTTGGGTCATCGCTCAGGTACCAGTGGTTCAGGCTGGCCGGCACGGCCGAGGTATTGCAAAGCTCGATCCAGTCGTTGGAGTCGTATTCCGGTTTAGACGGATCGGTATAGTCGGTGTGGGCCGTGATTTCGTTGAGGATGAAGCTGCCGGTGGGCGGGCCGGGGTCCGCAGTGCCTGGAGAGCCGCCAACATAGGTGCTTGCCCTCCAGTTTCCGGGATAGTCGAGCGCGCCCGAGGCTTGTCCGGTCGTGCTGAGTGGAACGAGCGAATGGCCGGCACCGGCGGCCGCCAGCGGCCAGTGGCGGGAATCGTCGTATTCGAAGGAGATAATCTTTGTGCCCCCGGATGCGGTTTTGAGTGTGATTTCCTCGCCGGAGTTGGACAGGTTTCCTTTGAAGGAGCCGCCAATGGCAATGCCGCCCGAAAGTCCGTAGTATGACCGGAAGGCGGCTTCGTTCGTCGTGCCGATGAGCAACAGGTATCCATCCGGCGCCAGGGTGGCCCCGCCGGGGAAGGCGAAGTCAATGCCGGCGGTAAAGGTGGCTCCGGCAAGGTCTAGGGTTTGGCTGCTACTGGTATTGTGCAGTTCGACAAATTCAAAATCCGATCCGCCGAGCGCATCGGGCATCAGTTCGCTGATCCGAAGATGGTTGGACAGATCTCCGGCTGCCGAGGATTCGGTCGTCGTGAACTCCTCGGGATCGGACCAGTTGCTCCAGCGGCCGGTGTTGTCCTTGTAGCGCATGCGCACACGGTAGGTGTGTCCAACCTTGAGCGCGTCGGCAGGGATGGAGATGACGCTTGTGTCGGCCAGCTCGCCGCTTTCCCACTTGGCTTCGATCTCGTAGGGCGGCGCTTCGGTGGGGGCATAGGCCGGAGCGGAGGGATCAAGCACTTCGCCGGCGCGCCATTCCATGGCGCCAAAGGTTGCGGAACCCTGCGGATCGCTGAAAGAGGAGGTGCGTGCAAATTGAAGGCCGTTGACCGGGTAGTTTCCGGGGCCGATATAGGCGATGGAGGGAGTGTACGGAATGTCCTCGTCCAGTGCCAGCACATCGAGCAGATAGCCCCGCTCCTCGACATAGTTCTTCATGAGTTTCACACAGCCCTCGAAGTCCTTGGTGACCGATGGTTCGTAGGGCCATTGATAGAAGCGGCCTGTTCGGGCTTTATCCGAATACGACGGGTAAAAGTAGGTGGAGCTGTCCATTTTTGGATTGTAGTCCCACATGGCGCGATCGGCATCGAGGATGGATGGGACGCTGCCCGGGTCCCGCAAAAGGGCGGCCTGTTCGTCGATCAGCTGCCCGGCCTGATCCTGGTTGAGCAGCAGGTCGCGGATTTCCCGGATGCGGTTGCGGAAGGCGATGCGGAAAGCGGGACGGTTTGTTCCGGGAAGGATGAGGTCGGTTCCGTTCGAGTCGGCGTCGAGTATGCGGTCCGCCAGCGTGTTGAGCCCTCCCCAAGAGGGGTGGTACATGTTGTTGGCCCAGGTCAGGTCGAGATCCCACGGCACCACCTGCCATAGGTCCGTTTCGGGGTTGTGGTAGTAGAAATAGTTCTTGTTGGCGTTGATGTCGTAGTGGTGGATGGCTTGGACGATGGTCTGGTAGGAATAGTAGGAGTCGAGGTCCCAGTGTGCTTCCCACCAGGCATCGCTGGCGGCGGGGATGTTGTTGGGGCCGCCATAGTTGCCGAGGATGTAGTTCAGGTCCGATTTGTTGGAGGGTCCGTCGGGGCAAAGGTTGTTGAGTTCGCCCGTTCCGCCTTCCATCTTGTAGAGGTTGCCGTCGGGCAGGCCGTGTTCGTCGAGGAAGCGGCCGTCCTCTTGTTCGATGGCTAGGTAGAGCCCCCAGAAATCGCCCTCGTATTGGCTGGTGGTGGCTTCGTTTGAATCATCGATGATGCGTAGCTGCAGGAACGACGTTTTGAAGCTCGGGAGCCCTGCGAGATGAAACAAGCGACTGCCGACGGATTCAAACATGCCCTGCTCACCGCGGTGTCCGGAATCGCCTTGCTGGATGCAGGCGCCGAGATTGAGCTTGGTCCACTTGGTATCAAGCTTCTTGCCGTAGTCGTCCCGCATCTGGAGGTCGTGCCCTCGGTTGAAGTCGAACTTCCACATGTTCTTGACCATCGCGTAGCGCCAGAAGCCGCCGCGTGTGCGGTAGTGGATGTGGTCGTAGACCTTGCCGTCGTAGACCAGGGTTCCGCTCCATTTGTAAAGGTCGCCGGTATACCGTTCAAACCAAGTGGAGGTTTCGATATCGCTGTTCTTGGAGATCAGGTGTACGGCCGGGAGGCGGCGCATCACGTTTGTGCGGAAGTCGAGCACCGGCGTGGTTCCGGGCTGGACGGCCGCCTGCCAGGCGGGCACCCCGTCGTAGCAGAAATAGGCGAAGTTGGGTTGGGGATCGTCGGCGTAGGGTACCGTTAGCGCGTTTGACGCGTTGTCCGAGGTGGAGATGCGGTAGCGCACCAGCCGGCGGTGTTGCTGCACGGCGGCCGGAAGTGTTGCGGTGTAGACGCTGTCGCCCGCCATTTCATCGTCGCCCGTTCCGTTGTCGGTCATGGCGATCGTGGTCCAGTTGCTTGCATAGGCGCTGTCGGTCAGACTGATATAGCTTCCGGGATCAACGGGTTGGTAGGTCAGGTTCACGCTGGCGACACCATCCGGATCGGTTATCTTGGCGGTAATGACAACGGCTTCCCCGCTATGCGGTTCCTTTGGGGCATGGTCGACATGGCGAATTTGCGGCGGAGCGTTGGCCGCATGGATGGAATTGATTGCCCCCGGCGTTGGACCACTGTCGTTGGAGGCCCGCCAGTTGCCTCCGAGGTCGTTGTCGAACAGGGGGTTGATGAGTTCGATCGAATGGCCGGGGGCATCGCCTACGGTGGGCCAGGGGAAGCCTAGTTGGTATATCACCTCGTCTTCCTTGCCGCCCTCGGCATTGCGAAGCTTGATTTCGTCGTTGTCGTTGTTGAGTCGGCCGGACCATGGGCCGAGCGCAGAAACCCCGAACTTGGTGTAAAACGCTGCCGGATTTTGGGCTATGATCAGGTAGCCGCCCGCAGGAATGGCAATGTTGGAGGGGAGGGTGTATTCGATTCCCTCCGTAAGCTGCCAGCCGGACAGGTCGCGTGCGGTGGGGCCGGCATTGAAAAGCTCCACAAATTCGACGGCCTCGGTCTTGACGTCGGGAGCGTAATGAACTTCGTTGATGACTACCTGTGCGGTCGCGGGCACTCCGACCAAGAATAGAAGCGCCAGCAAGAGGTATTTGCCCCGAAAGGTGATTTTGTATGTATAGTCTTCGTTTGTTTTCATTTGGTTAGTACACATCCATGGTACGAAGTAACGCGGGTTGTACGCGTGAGTCGATATAAATTACCCACATTTTTAGGTTCTTCGAATATTTTTGTGGCATTAAAATACAGGAAAGGCCACGAATAGTCCGGCAGGTGGGACTCGTTGCTACCAGGTGTTCTGAACGAGCCGACCTTTATTTTCTCCCCGTTTATACTCCTCCTGTTTGCGGGGGTACTATACGTTTGCAGCTCATTTCATTCATTGCTTCATGCATTCGTACGCCTTGGATTGTACTTCACACATAAATCCCCGGAAGAGAGCATTTTTAACTCTTAGCCCTTTCGCGACCCTTTGCATTCAAAATACGACCGCATAAAACGGGGCAGTATACGGCGATCCGCGGTCATCGGCTCGGGGTTGGCTCCAACTGGATCCGGCCTAGTGAGAAATACTAAATAAAAAATCTGCAAGGTTAACGTGTTCCTTATGACACATGGTTTCTAAACACAAACGTTTGTGGTCGGACAAATAGTAATACCTATTTGAGGTGAGCAGTTTGTGTAAATAGGACTGTTTTTGAAAATGTTAACAGATATATGTTGCACTAGATTAGAAACAGTAGTAAAAAAGTGCCATCAATGGAAGAAGGGTTTCCATGGATAGTGAGTGTGAACGCCTGCTTTGACAGGGAGGTCTAAGCACTCAATAGAGATGGAAACGGAGTTAGGTAAACCCAATGAGGAGGAACAAATGAAAAAGTTAGGCTTATTCATCGCATGCTTGTTTGCGGTGACAACTACGTGGGCGTTTACACCTGTAACGGTGACGAATGCCGACTTCGAGCTCTGTACCCAAAACTACTTTGATGGTTTTGATGGTCTCAGCGGAGTTGGTTACGATATTCCGAACTGGCATGATGTCACACCGTTGACGAATGGCGGCGACATCGACGGGGGATGTGAAGACTCGAATTCTTGGTGGGGTGCCTATAGTGGCTATAGCGTCTTCTGCAGAAGTTCCGCAACCGATCCGGGGTTCTACCAGATCACCGAGCACACGGTTAATACCGGCCAAGTGTTCAAGGTCGGCTTCCAGGCCAAAGGTTGGGGCGACGGCATTGCCGATGCCAAGTGGACCGCCACCATATTTGCTGGAGACAGCATCACCAACTACGAAATCATCGGCACCTTCGACACACCCTTGCTTCCGAAAAGTAACACGGGTGGGGATGCCGGCTATACGTATTACGAATCCGGGGAAATAATGGTTACCAATGCGGCGCTTATCGGCAAGAAGGTTGGCCTGCAATTCAAAAGCACAGGGGTTAACAACACCTTCGCAAACATCGACGAAATTTCACTCAGTGTTCAGAACGGTTATTCTCCGTTTTTCTTTGGTGCCGAATTTCCAGTTGCTGATGCCGCCAATGATGTTGTTTTGTCGAGTGAAGTGTATGATTTTACTGCGGTATTCGATTCCGCCACGTTCTATTTGGACAGCTTGACCAATACCGCAATTTCAGCATCGGTGTCGTCGAGCGGTGGAACCAACACGGTTACAGCCGACACCCCGCTCACGCTTGCACCATCCTCCACGCATACAGCCTTTATCATAGCGCAAGGTTCCATGGGAGAGCTGCAAACCAACTCGTGGGACTTCACCATGGCCGACCGGTTCGCTTTTTCCTATTCGCCGGTAGGTTTCGGTCTTGATTATAATTATACGCCGACCATCCAGGCGACGGTGATCAATGTTACCGACGATGCTGATACGGTTTCGCTGTATACCAATGGCGTGTTTGCTGCATACGCAGCTGGTGTGAGCGATACGACTACCGCCAGTGTGGTAAGCAGCCCGCTTGCCCCCGGGCAGGTTGTTTCAAATATGGTGATTGTTACCAGTTTTGCCTATGACGACCTGACCAATAGCTGGGCATTCACGATGGGAGGCGATACGGGTGTTACCGTTTGGAATACCGACGCGCCTCCGATTGGCGCGTACGATGTCGCCCAGACGAATGGTGCGGCAAGCCCCAATGACAACATCGGATATAATGCTGACCAGACCATTCGTCATGAATGGACCTATATTTCCGATAGCGACCGTCCGGCCCAAGGGCAGACCTTTACCGTACCGGCCGGCGCCGGATACGTGGTGGATTCGGTTTGGTTGCGAAACCCGGCCTACGAAGATGGCACCACAACCATTCAAACCGCCGATGGAACCTATACGGTTCGTATCACCAATCCTGCACTGACAAACACGCCCAGCTTTGTCAAGGCCACCGAAACCCTGACCCAGCTCAATGCCGGCGCGGCCAACGAGGGTCGATGGGTTCAGTTCAAGCTGGCCAATCCGGTGGTCTTGAATGGCGGCCAGGTCTATGGCTTTGACGTCGGTAGCGCCGGTGGACAATACTGGAATACCGATGGTCTCGGCACCGGCACCTATGCAGGCGGTTCCGCCTATCGCAGTGGCGACAATGGCGATGGCAACAACCTGGCGGAACTCAACGCCACAGGCGATCGCGCGTTTGTCGTGCAGCTGTCCGTAGCGGGAGACCCCTTCAATATTGATGTGGTATCCCCGACCCTGGGCGGTATCATGAATCCGGTTGAGTTGTCGGTTGATTTTACCGAGCTCGTGTCGGGTGAATTAGACAGCGGAAACTGCACGCTACTGCTGGATGGCGGGGTTGAATCCGGAGGATCGATCACAGGATCCAATCCCTACAATATCAGCTACAGCGTGCTCGACTTCTTTGAGCCGTTGTCCACGCATACAGGTACGGTGGTGATTGCCGCGAACTCGCTTGAATCGCTTACCAACACGTGGACCTTCACGATGGCGGACGCCTTCGTGTTCTCCGGCCAGACGCCCACGGGAACGGTGCTGACCAACAATGTGGAACTGTCGGTGGATGTCGTCGACGCTGTCTCCTCCTTCATCGACGCGACCATGTACCTGGATGATTCCGATGTCGGTGCCTCGATAACGCATAACGGCTCGACTTCGACTGTAAGCCTGGCTTCTACCGGTGTGCTGTCGTATGGCGAGCATACGGTTGAGGTTGTTGTGGACGGCACCTTCGGACCGGCGACCAATAGCTGGGTATTCTCGGTGCATGAGGAAACCGATGACCAGGTGTGGAACATCAACATCGCCGGTAACGCAGGCGGCTCCTTCTTCGGTGTCAGTGACGGTATAGTTGC
>JBNLGU010000004.1:0-58454 GCA_050306215.1 Pontiella sp. | reverse complement strand
TTCATCGATGTTGATCGCCTTCACACCAGCCACGCGAACATTCTTATAGGCCGAAAGGACGGTCTTCTTCACAACGCCCTTCTTGGTCGCCATAATCAGGTTGTGCGTGTCGTCATCCAACTCGCGGACGCAGAGAATGGCAGCGAGCTTTTCGTCCTGCGCCATCTGCAGCACATTGGCGCGCGAACGCCCGCGGCTTTGCCGCGTGCCTTCCGGCACATAGTAGGCCTTGAGCCAGTACATGCGGCCGGCCTCCGTGAAGCAGAGCAGATAATCATGCGTGGAAGCCGAGAAGATGTGCTCGACGAAATCCTCGTCCTTGGTGCTCATACCGACCACGCCCTTGCCGCCGCGGCGCTGCTGGCGATAGGTGTCGGTCGGAACGCGCTTGATATAGCCGGTGTTGGAAAGCGTGATCACGCAGGGTTCATCGGCGATCAGGTCTTCGATGTCGATCTCACCTTCGTCGATCGAAAGGTCCGTGCGGCGCACGTCGCCATACTTTGCGCGGATCTGTTCGAGGTCTTCCTTGATGACGCCATAGATTTTTTCCGGATGCGCCAGCAGGTCTTCGAGATATTCCATCAGCTTCTTGAGTTCGGCATATTCGGCCTCGATCTTGTCGCGTTCCAGTCCGGTGAGCTGGTAGAGGCGCATATCGAGAATGGCCTTGGCCTGGATTTCGGAGAAACCGAACTTAGCGATCAGGCGTTCCTGCGCCTCTTCGCGGTTCTTCGAGTCGCGAATGATTTTCACCACGTCGTCCATGTTGTCCATGGCCAGCAGGTAGCCTTCGAGGATGTGGGCGCGGGCCTTGGCCTTGTCGAGATCGAACTGGGTGCGGCGGGTGATCACCTCGAAGCGGTGATCAATGAAGCACTGGAGGGATTCCTTCAGGTTCATGACACGCGGCTTGCCCTTGTCGATGGCCAGCATGATGCCGCCAAAGGTGGACTCCATCTGCGTGTGCTTGAAGATATTGTTGAGCAACACGTTGGGAACGGCATTACGCTTCAGTTCGATAACGAGGCGAATGCCTTCCTTGCCGGATTCATCGCGGATATCGGAAATACCTTCGAGCTTCTTGTCGCGGACCAGATGAACCATCTTCTGGATCAGCAACGTCTTGTTCAGCGCATACGGAATCTCGGTGATGATGATGCGCGCCTTGCCGTTGTCGTCCTCTTCGATATCGGCCTTGCCGCGCACCTTGATCTTGCCGCGGCCGGTCTGATAGAACTCGCGCACGGCATTGAGGCCGTAAACGGTGCCGCCGGTCGGGAAGTCCGGCCCCTTGATCAATTCGTGCAACTCGTCAATCGTGGCTTCGGGATTGTCGATCAGCAGGATGGTACCATCGATCACTTCGCCAAGGTTGTGCGGAGGAATGTTGGTGGCCATGCCGACCGCAATACCCGTCGAGCCGTTGACTAGCAGATTCGGTACGCGCGCCGGCAACACCGATGGCTCCATCAACGATTCGTCGAAGTTCGGGCGCATATCGACGGTTTCCTTGTCGATATCAGCCAGCATTTCCTCGGCCAGCGGACGCAGGCGGCACTCGGTGTACCGGTAAGCGGCTGCGCGGTCGCCGTCGATCGAACCAAAGTTACCCTGGCCCTCGATCAACATGCCGCGCATCGCCCATTCCTGCGCCATGCGGACCATCGTATCGTAGACGGCGGTGTCGCCATGCGGATGGTAGTTACCGATCACTTCACCGACCACCTTCGCGCATTTCACATAGGCTTTGCTGTGCGTCCAGCCACGTTCCTTCATGGCGTAGAGGATACGGCGGTTGCCCGGCTTCAGCCCGTCGCGGGCATCCGGCAGTGCGCGGCCGACAATCACCGACATCGAGTAGTCGATGTAGGCCCGCTGCATCTCATCTTCAATATTGATCAGGTCAATGCGTTCGTTCGTGTTTTCCATATTCCGTCTTTCGTGTTAGGCGTCGCCATCGAGTTTTCTAAGCTGTTCCTGGATCTTTTTTTCGGCTTCCCGGTAGTCCTTTTCGTCGCTGAGTTCATCGGCGGCCACGCCAATCAGCTCTTCCAAGGCCTCGACCTTGGTAAAGCCGAATGCAATCAGATGTTTCCGTCCAGAGATTTTAGCGTGATAGCCCTCTTTCTCTTTTCCAAGTTCCACTTTCATCGGCTTGGCTCCAGATGATTAAATGTCGAGATTGGTTACGTTTAGGGCGTTGTCCTGAATGAATTCGCGGCGCGGTTCCACTTCGTCACCCATGAGGATCGTGAACATTTGATCGGCTTTGACCGCGTCTTCCAGAACCACCTTGGTCATCCGGCGGTTTTCAGGATCGAGCGTCGTTTCCCACAACTGCTGCGGATTCATTTCACCCAAACCTTTGTAACGCTGGATGCTCATACCCTTGCGACCCAGACCGCGGACCGCCTGCAACAGGTCCATCAACGATTCGGCTTCGATCTTGGTACCCTTGTCATCGAGGTTGAACATGGGAGCCTCGGCTCCCATGAGCTGGTCCAGCTCAAAACCACCCTGCTCCAGCTTTTCCACGACGGCCTGGAACTGTTTGCGGAAGAAGAGTTCCTTGTACCGCAACGCCGGCGTGGCCGGCGCTTCGCCTTCGGGAACTTCCTCGCCCTGTTGAGCCTCTGCAAAAATCGCTTTCAGGTCATGATCATCATGGGCGAATCGGAGATCCAGATCCTCGCCGACGTCGTTCATGTAGACGCAGTAAAGCGGGAAGTCGCCGTCCTTGCGGCGGGCCAGATAATCCTCGAGCCGAATACCGCGACGACGAAGCTTGTCGGTCATGTCCTCGATCTGGACCAGGGTTTCCAGCAGATCGCGCAATCCCTTAGTATCGAGCAGCTGCGTGCCATCGGTTTTTTCGAGCAGCAGACCGTCCGCACCGAGGTCGAGCAGGATCTGCGTCAGGTGGGCGTCCGATTCCACATACTCCTCGCGCTTGCGGCGGGTCACCTTGTAGAGCGGCGGCTGGGCGATGTAGATATAGCCATGCTCGATAAGCTGCGGCATCTGGCGGTAGAAGAAGGTCAGCAGCAACGTGCGGATATGCGCGCCGTCGACGTCCGCGTCGGTCATGATGATGATCTTGTGGTAGCGTGCCTTCGCAATGTCGAAATCATCCACGCCGATGCCGGTACCGATAGCCGTGATCATGGTCCGAATTTCATCGTTGGCCAATACCTTGTCAAGGCGCGCCTTCTGCACGTTGATGACCTTACCCTTCACCGGCAGGATTGCCTGGAACTCACGCTCCCGGCCCTGCTTGGCCGAACCGCCGGCAGAGTCCCCTTCCACAATATAGAGTTCGGTGCGGGCCGGATCGCGGCTGGAACAGTCGGCCAGCTTGCCTGGCAAGCCCCCGCTTTCGAGCGCCCCCTTGCGGCGGGCCAGGTCGCGCGCCTTGCGAGCGGCGAGACGGGCTCGGGCGGCCACGACAGCCTTGTCGATGATCGTGCGGGCCACGGTCGGGTTTTCCTCAAAGTAGGTTCCCAGTTCGTCGTTGACGATTTGCGTGACAATGCCTTCAACCTCGCCGTTCCCGAGCTTGGTTTTGGTCTGTCCTTCGAACTGCGGATCGGGAATCTTGACGCTGATGACGGCGGTGAGGCCCTCGCGGATATCGTCGCCGCCCATGGCCTGCTTGTCGTCCTTGATCAGCTTGTTGGTCTTGGCATAGGCGTTGACCGTGCGCGTCAAGGCGGAGCGGAAGCCGGAAAGATGCGTGCCGCCCTCAATGGTGTTGATGTTGTTGGCGAACGAAAAAATGGTTTCGTTGAAGGCGTCGGAATACTGCATGGCGATCTCGACGACCACATCGTCCTTTTCCCGTTCGAAGTAGATCACGTCCGGATGCATCGGCGCCTTGTTGCGATTCAGGTGCTGGACAAACTCCATGATGCCGCCTTCATACATGAAGACTTCTTCGCGGCCAGTTGCATCTTCCGTCAGCGTGATCTTGGCACCGCGGTTGAGGAAGGCCAGCTCGCGCAGACGGGCGGAAAGGATATCCCACTGAAAACCGCCTTCGTGCGTGAAGATGGTGCGGTCCGGCTTGAAGGTGACCTTGGTGCCGGTTTCCGTGGTCTTTCCGATCTTGACCAGCTCAGTGACCTCCACGCCGCGCTCGAAGCGTTGGTGATGTACGAATCCATCGCGCTTAACCTCGACTTCCAGCCATTCGGACAGGGCATTCACACAGGAAACACCGACGCCGTGCAGACCGCCGGAAACCTTGTAGGTGTCGGAGTCGAACTTGCCGCCGGCGTGCAGCACGGTCATGACCACCGTCACGGCCGGCTTGCCCTCCGTCTTATGGATGTCCACCGGAATACCGCGCCCATCGTCCGTCACGGACAGCGAACCGTCTTCGTTGATGCATACCTCGACATTGGAGCAGTATCCGGCAAGGGCCTCGTCGATCGAGTTGTCGACTACTTCATAAACGCAGTGGTGGTAACCGCGGGAGCCGGTGTCGCCGATGTACATGGCCGGGCGTTTCCGCACGGCGGCAATACCCTCCAGCACGGTAATATGGTCGGCGCCGTAACCCTTCGCATCGGGGTTTTGCGAGGCCCTGGAGGCGGTCGAGTTTTTGGCATTCGGATCGTTTTGAGCTTCAGACATAACTGTCCTTTTCCTTTCAGTGAAATTGATCTGGAGAGAATAGCAGACGCGGCTATTTCATAGCAACGGGATATGATCCCTATTTCGCCATCATCTTGGGTAAAAACGTCGAAAAACGGACAAAATCGGCCACAGAAATGCATTGAACCGAAAAATGCTGGAATGGCCACATAACCCCTGAACCCTGACAGAGCGGAAATTTGACGGCCTATGGCAGTCCCGCCCATCGTGAAGCCTGATCAGGGCGGGAGGGATCAGGCGGATGCCGGATCGAATCGATAGCCCACCTGGCGGACGGTGTGGATAAAGATGGGATGGGCCGGATCGGGCTCAATCTTGTTGCGCAGGGTGGTGACGAAGCGGTCGACGCTGCGGCTGGTGACGATACAGTCGTAGCCCCAAACGGCGTTCAGGATTTCGTCGCGCGTCAGGGCGCGGCCCGTTTTTTCCACGAAATAGGCCAGCAGGTTGAACTCCTTGGGCGATAGCTCGATCTCATTGCCGTCGCGGGTCAGTCGCCGGGCGGCGCGGTCGAGCCTCAGACCGCCGAATTCGACCACATCTGCGACCTCTTTTCTGATGCGGCGCAGAAAGGCGGCGGAACGGGCCAGCAGCTCGTTGATGCTGAATGGCTTAGTGACATAATCGTCGGCACCGAGGTTGAGACCCAGCACCACATCCGACTCCTCGCCCTTGGCGGTGAGCATGATGATCGGCATGTCCAGCCCTTCCTGGCGAATCAGCCGGCAGATTTCATATCCGTTGATTTTCGGCAGCATGAGATCGAGGATGATCAGGTCCGGTTTGGCGTTGAGCGCAGCATCGAGCCCCTTTTCGCCGTCGGCGGCCGTGAGCACCTTGTATCCCTTGTAGGCAAAGTTATCCTTCAAGCCCGTCAGCATGCTCGGATCATCTTCGACGATCAAAACTGTTTCCATGATGGTGTCTATGCTCCGTTTTTCCGGGTGTTCGGCAGGTGCACTGTGAACGTGCTTCCCTGCCCCGGCTCGCTTTCGACATCAATGCGCCCTTTATGCGCATTTACGATGAATTGGACAATACTCAATCCAAGCCCGCACCCCTCGGTAGTGCGGGACAGCGAGTTATCGACCTGATAAAAACTGGCGAATATTTTCCGGATCTGCCTGCGCGACAAGCCGATGCCGTGGTCCGAAACCGCGAAGCAGATTTCGTCCGACTCGGCAAAGATCGACAGTTCGATCTGTTTATCGTCGGTCGTGTATTTACAGGCGTTGTCCAACAGGTTGATGAGTACCGTCACGATGGCGTCGTGATCGGCCGGAATATCGGGAAGATCGTCGGCAATGTTGGTTTCAAGCCGGCAGCCGTTGGACTTGTATTTCGTACAAACGGATTCGATGGCATCCTCCGCGATCGCCACTGGCGACGTCGGCACCATGGTGAATGCATTGCGGTTGCGCTCCATGCGGGAGAATGAGAGGAAGTTTTCAATCATGCTGGTCAGCCGCTCGTTTTCGCGGGCGATCATCCGCAGGTATTCCTGCGCATGCGCCCCGTCCCGCGTGCGGCCTTCTAGCATCGTATCAACCAGCAGTCGCATCGAGGCCAGCGGGGTTTTCAGCTCGTGCGATACGGTGGCAATGAAGTCGTTCTTTATCTTATTCAGGCGGATTTGCCGCCCGACGGCTTGAATGGCGAACACTCCGACCGCCAGCATCAGAAGAATCACCAATACCGCCGTCCAGATATAAACCGTGATCTGACGGCCCGCCGCCTTGTTGAAAATGTCGCCGTCGGCAAAGAACAGCTCAACCCGCCCGTCCGGAAAACCATGAGGAAGCGGAGAGGAAGCGATGGCCGGAATGCCCTCTCCAAGTTCTCCCGCGATGAGATGGCCCAGCGCATCAAAGATACGGAACTGCGCTTCCGACCCTTCGAATTCAGCCCGATATCCGGCCAGCTCGGAGGCCAACCCCTCATCGGAGAGGATGATCATCATTTCAACAAACGGAGTTGGATAGCGATGAAGATACCTGCGCTGCCCGCCCAGCATCACCGGCACAGGCGTGTTCATTGGGCCGGCAGGTTTTGGATAGGCCTTCAGAACCTTCAGCGACTCTTCCTCGGCGTTCACCAAACGCGTCAGATGATCCACCACCGCTTCTTTATCGGGAAATGCAATCCCCTGCACGCAATCGAGCAGTTTCCGGGCGACAAACAGGTTTTGCTCAGTCGGAAGAGCACCCTGACCACTCTTAAACAGGTCGTTTTCGAGCCCTTTTATAAGCCGCACCTTCCATTCCTGCCGCGCGGAGGTATCTTCGTTTTTCCGCAATAGGTTCAGCAAGAGCAACCGCGCCGGCGCAGCTGAAGCTTCTTTTGGCTTCATGGCGGCATCCATGGCTTCGTCCCAGCGGCTCAACCGCGCAAGACAGCGAACCTGTCCCGCCAACGCCCTGGGATCGGCGGAATCGACCAACCACCCGTACCGTTCGGCCGCCGCCACATAGTCCTTTTTGACAAACTCCAGTTGCCAGACTTCGGATAAGGGGCCATCGCGCAACGGGTCTTGGGAACCGGACACATCGCCGACCGAGGGGTAGACCAGCTTTCCGTCCTTGTCCCAAATCACGCCCCCCTGGAAATGTTCTTTGAGCACCAGCTGGTTCAACAATCCGTAGGGATCCATCGCCCAGTTCATTTCACTAAACGCATCGAACCGCGCATTGATCTCTTGCTTGACCTGTTCGCCGGCGTCTTCGAGTTTTTTCTGGTAGATCCCCGAGAGCTTCTGCTGCACCACCAGGCGCTCGTTGGCCACCACCCGGCTCATGAACCAGAGCAGGCTTACGGTGGGAAGTACTACTGCGGCGGCCAGCAGTACCATCCACTGCAACTGGTTCCGTTTTGCGATTGAGCCGGGGCCGGAGTTCAAGAGTTACTCTCCTTTTACCATTGCGAGTTCTTCAATTTCGTCCACATTCAAAACGCGATTATACACGCGGACCTCATCGATCAAACCATCGAAGAAGCGATCCATGACTTCCGCGTTGGCGCCGATCATGACCGGGCTGTTGTTGGGCGCGATCCCGCCGGCATAGGTACCCGTTGCCGCCAGATTGCCATCGACGTAGATCCGCATCGTGTTGCCCCCGCAGGTTGCGGCCACATGGTGCCATTCGCCCAATCCCACCGGCTTGTCCGTCGAGACGATCGCGCCACCCGCGCCCAGATGGAGCCGGGCCTCCCGGTTGTTGGCGGTCGAAAGCCGCCACGAGGTGTCGCCCTTGGTTATGAACGGCATCCAGTCCGTAGTGACCGACCGGATATTCACCCAGTAGGCGATCGTGATTTCGCCGGTCAGGTCGAATGCGGATTCATCCGCTATTTGGACATAACTACGCTGTCCGTCCATGTCGAGCGCGCCTCCGATGCGGCCCTTGGCCCATTTTACGTTGCCTTGGAAGGTTCCGTCGTGCCCTCGCCCGCTTTTGTCGCCCAGTGTGGCGCCTTCCATTTCATCGCACGGCCAGTAGCCGACCAATCCGGCCAGCTCGGCACGCCCGAACAGGCTCGGATGCTGCCATGCCCCGTTCGTGTCGTCCTGCCATCCGATGACCAAATTGCGTTCCGGCCCGGCCTGGTTATCGCTCACTTGAACATCCACCCCGATTTTGGTGCCGGCACCGGGACTTGGCGTTCCCAATGTCGACCAGGGGATGGCGATTTCCACGCAGTAGCCCTTTTCGGTATTATCGTAGCCGCAAACGACGTTTTTCATCTGACCATGCTTTTTTTCCGACAGGATATTCGCCATGTTTTCTCCCCAGCAATAAGCGAACTCGTAGTCGGTGGGACCGAAGCTGTCGCGCTGGGCATCCGTCGCGTCGATATAAAGGATGGCATTGTCGCTAAACTGCCAACCGATATCTGGATTGTGGTTCGGCGTGCTGTCGGTCACATCCATGAAGACGTATAGCTTTTCGGCATCCCATAGCATTCGGAACTCGGCGGCAAATTCGTTGCCGGCAATCGGAGACCCCTGCTCTCTGTCATATATTCCGGTCACCGTCTTTTCCACCGGATAGACACGCGCCTTGCTCCATACATCATCCAGAACCCCATCGATTGCCGGCGAAACATCGGTTTCAAGTATGGTGGCGGTAAGCTTTTTATCCGCTACCCCGGAGCGGTTGCGCCGCTTCTCCGCTCTCCGCCGAGCAAACTTTTCCGAGATCTCTGCGTCCATCCGTTGTATTTGAATCATTGGGTCAATGATTTTGCTTAACGGAGGAATTCCACTCAACCTCGCTTTGATTGCCAGTTCATTCGGTTGCTCTTCGGTATGCACCACAAGCATGGTGGATTCCATGACCTTGGCCAGTGCCTCGTAATGGCCGGCAATTTGCCTGTTTACCTCTTCAGTAACCGTTGGCGGGGACAGGACGTAAACCCCTTCACAACCCGCCCAGCGCATGATACCGCCCAGACCAACCAGCATAAGCTTCTCTGCGTTACCCGCATACTGACCGACCATCGCCTCCAGCACACCATGGCTACTAACGGAATCGTCGCCAGCGAGAGCGGCCTTTACCGAGTCGAGCACATCCCGCTCAAGACTGGCGAGCACGACCCCATTTGCCGCCTCCACAAGCAGCTCCGGCCCTCCTTCGCCAGCCTTTTCCTTGATGTCCTCCAGAAACTGCAACACCTGCGCAGTATCGCTGCAGGCCACCACCAAACCGGGGCGGAAAGGCATCGTACCATATTTTATTTCCGCACAAGGCAGCGCGAACAGTGTGATCTGCTGGATGCTGTCGATCAGTTCGGCAGACAGGTCCAGGCCGAGGTTGGCCAGCACCAGCTGCCGAAGCTGGGCAGCCTGCATGGAGTCCGAATCCGCCAGATCAAAGCTCAGCAAACCGACCGCGTTGGCCGGAATGCCTTTCAGCCCTTCACGGCTGATCGACGGCGTTTTGATCATGTCATAAGCCATGTTCTTCATGCCTTCCTTGAAATGAATACGGCCGTCGAGGCCAATGTTGTCCGGTTCCACGAAGGCGGTCAGCACAAGATCATCCATACTTGCGATATTGATCATGCCGGCCGGCCCCCGGATTTCCATCGGAACGTTCGGAACCTGCTGCAAAAAACGGGTATACATATCATCCGCATTCAGCCAAAACGTTGTGAGGTTCTGCTGGCGTGCTGCCTTGTCGACCTGGCTGAATGAAGGATTGCTCGAAGCCAGCGATGCATCCGCAGAGAGATGCTTGTACTGCCGTATCATCCACGGAAGCCGCCCCGTTGGCTGGGATAGTAGAAATACCTTGTCGTCGCAGGCGACCTCGACTTGCCCCTGAATGGAATAGATTGACATGCCGTCAACCGTACCCCCAGGCACTCCGACCATACTCAACCCGGTCATCAACAGTCCGCGCAACATGGCGCTTTCACCCAGATGAAGTACTGCAACGCTCGACGGCCCTTGGGGAGTGATGTCCACCAAACCCACGGCCAGACCACGGATCTTCTTGAACTCCTCCTTCATGGCCGGATTCAGCAATCCGGCGACCAACGCACCTTCACCTGAACGCATCGCATCCGGATTGCCTTGCGAGATCGCCATCAGCGGATCCTCCAACGGCGTTCCCTTAAGCATTTCAAGAATGGTCTCGATCTGCCGGCCGGTGCTGCCCAGCTCCAGATAGGCCAGCGTATCGGGCGGCATCAGAGTTGCCGGATCGAAAAACTGTAGACTGGCCAGAATCGGCTGGGCCTTTTCCACCACATTGGTTTGGCTGGAATAATTGGTCACCAGTCTGGTCAACGCAACCACCGCCTTGGCATCCTCCTTCAACCGCATGTAGCACATGCCCTCGTGATAAAGCGCCTGAGCGACATGGTTGGACGGCGCCGACGAATCAGCCACGATTTTTTCATAGCTGGCAATCGCCGCCGGCAGATCGCCTTCGATCTCTTCGGCATAAAGCCCCTGCTGCAGTAATTCTCCGGACGTAGCAGCCCACGCACCGAAAGCGGTGCATGCGCTGACGGCACACAGCAGTATGGTTTTTTTTACAGGCAGTGTCTTCATGATTAATCCTTGTGGTTGATTCATTTCTGATTCGTTCCCTTTCGACGACGCCAACCTATGCTGCAAATGTTACCGTTTTGATACTGTCCGATCCGTTTCCCGACAAATTACTACGGGTTTCAGGAAATCACAACCTGCAGCATCAGGTAGCAGCACGTAGCCTCGGCCAAGGGGCAATGTCATTTTCGCTCGTTATCCGATACACTCCGCCCGGACTCATCGACCGGTTGCGCGCGATCTGTTGGATGACGCCCATGCGGATGGCGCGCCCGATGTATCGAAACGTTGCGCTCGCCGCGTAGCCACGCGGCCGGGCCAAACCCGGCGATGGTAGGACTGGTAATGTTTGTGTTGATGTACATGATCTTCTCCCGTTGAGGTTCCACTCATCACAAGCAGGCCCATTCCCGCTTGTTCGATCATGAACCTAGGGAAAAGATATTACCGTTGTGTCACCGCTTGATCCTTTTACAGACAAAAAAAAGCAGCCTGATTAAAGCGGCTTCAACGCCCCGCTACGATAGCGGGCCTGGAGAGCGACGTAGCGTTCGGCAAAACTTCGGATGTTGGCGAAGTCTTCTTCCGAGAGGGAGCGGATGACCCGGGCGGGAGTTCCAACGGCGAGCGAGCCGGAGGGAATCTTGCGGCCCTGGGCCACCAGCGCGCCAGCGCCAATGATACAGTTGTCGCCGATCTCGCAGCCATCGAGCAGGATCGCCCCCATGCCGATCAGGCAGTTATTCCCGATCTTGCAGGCGTGCAGCATGACCTTGTGCCCAACGGTTACATCGTCGCCGAGAACCGTGGGGTGGTTGCGGCTGGTGTGCGCCACGGAGTTATCCTGGATATTGCTGCGTTCGCCGACGATGATCGGCTCAATGTCACCGCGCAACACGCTGCCGAACCAGATGCTGGACTGGTTGCCCAGCCGCACATCGCCGATCACCTCGGCGGAGTCGGCCACATAATATTCCTCCGGCAAAGAGGGTATCCGGTCTTCGAATTGATAGATCATGCGCAGAGGCTAGCGCGTTTCGTGCGCAAAGAAAAGCTCCCCGTCCTCCTCGGGCGAACCTCGGAAAACCCACTGTTCCACAAGTGGAACATCGTCATAACATTATTATTTTCAAAGCTCCTACACACAACTACCCAGACAGCGAAGCAACCTTGGCCCCATGCGCCAGCAATCGCCTGCCTTGGGCGGCCCATTAACAAAGCTAGCTCAGACCGAGCGCGCTCCCCCATCATGTTATAAAATCGCCCGCACCTTCACCGGAGAGGTGCGAAGGCCCCTCCTCAACAACGGATTCCATGCCGGCGATAGGCCCTCGATTGTGTTTTCATGAAAACGGCCTTGTATACCTTGGATACTTAGGCTACATACCTAGGTATCCAAGGCATAAAAAGCATAGGAGGTTTGCGATGACGACCATGGTATCGACTGAAATGATGAAGGGAACGGTGGTTCCTGTAACACTGAAGCTGTTGTCCGAACGCGCCATGTATGGCTATGAAATCATCAAGGAGGTCAATCAGCGGACGAACAATGTCCTCGCGTGGAAGGAAGCCACGCTCTACCCGTGGCTGCACCGCCTCGAACAGGATGGATTGATCCGGAGTGAATGGCAGCAGCCCGAAGGCGCCCGCCGGCGCAAATACTACAGCCTCACCCGCAAGGGTACCGCCACGCTGGCGCGGAAGACCGATGAATGGACCGCATTAAGCGGGGCCGTAACCGCCATCCTGACCCCCATGGCCCCAGCCGTCTAAAGCGAGATCACCATGAACAAGCAAATCGATGACTTCCTGAGTCACGCTACGGAAGGACTGCGCGACGACACCGAGCTACAACTGGATGTCCGGGCGGAACTGGCCTCGCATGCCGAGGAAAAACTCCATGAGCTGAAGGACCAGGGTATTGGAGACGAAGAGGCCCTGCAGCAAACGGTAAAAGCCCTCGGTGATCCGATCGAACTTGCGGCCGACCTGTACGAAGCCAACCGCAAGCGCATGAACCTCCGGAGCCAACTCCGTTTTTTCATGCGTTTTGCACTGGTCCCTCTCGTATTGCTATCCACCCTCTGGGCTGCAAACCTTGATATTTTACTCATGACCAAGTTGTTCAATGGGAAGCAACCGCACCTGCCGCTCCCCCATGTTATCAGGAAGCTATCCGACGAAAATAAATTCCTGATCACCGGAGACCCTTCCTCCAAGACAGAAGCTGAACGGGAAAAATCCATATGGGAATCCGACCCCACCAACCGCGTCTATTTCGGAAACTATTTCAGTGCTGCCATGGAAAAATGGCAGAACGATCCCGGAAAAACACCGGAGGAGCTACTCGACACCGCCCGGAAGGTTGATCCAGAAAACGCGTTGTACGACTATCTTGAAGCCCTGAAAATCATGGAGAGCCAATGGAGCAACAAGGAAGCCGTCCGCATCATATCCTTTACTTTCGGCGACGCCCTCGAAACGGCTGAACTTCCCGTCTACGAGGTGCAGGACCGGGAGCGGCTTGACCAGGCCATGGCCTTGATCGAAAAAGCGCTGAACGAACCGCTGAATCAATATCATGCCGAAGAAATGCTCAGGCAACGCCTATCCCTGCTTCCGGAACCAAAACGCATGGCGGATCAAGTGGCCTATATTGGATACAGCGCTGGCTGTTACCGCCCGCCATTGCACTATCAATATTTCCGAAAGCTACCCAAGTTCATGATGGCCTATGGAGACTTGCTCCTCCAGGAAGGAGATAATGAACGGGCGGCGGTATTTCTTTCATGCTGGGAAAAGATGCCCCGACAGATACTCGATGGAAAAGCAGGCAACCTCATCGATACAATGATTGCCATGGTGCTCATAAAAACCGGCTATTCCGCGGCCGCAATCTATCGGGCCCATGGCTTTGCGGAGGAAGCCAAACAAATCGCCGCCAAAGTCGATATCGCAAGAGCTCCGAATCTCCACTGGAACGCAGAACGGGAGAACAAGAATTATCGGCCCATGCTTGAGAAACATGGAAGCATGCTCGCCCTGATTGGCGTTTCCAACATAGGGAGCCCCCTCTCTCCAGAAGAACTTAGTCCCTCCCGGCGGCTTGAATACGCGGTTCTTTCCGAAGGCATTGCCGCATTGATCAGCATCACTTTGCTACTGGCCATACTCGGTTGCACGATAGTCAGCCTGCGTTGGCGATTCACGAAAAAGGGTCGCGCCATTCCAGTTCTGCTGGCTCCCGACTTCTCCACCCTCCTTCAGATTCTAACCTTTGGCGTGATTCTCCCCGGTCTCCTATTCCTGCTCATCACACGATTGGCCCCATGGAGCGGCCATGCCTATTCCTATCGATTCGGACTGCACAAACTGATTTCCGAATTCGGATTGCTGATCATGGCCATGCTGATTCTGCCGGCCATCCTAGGGGGAAAAGCCGTCCGCAATCGGTGCACCGAACTGGATATTCCATCCACACCCCTTGCGATACGGAGACTGAATCCGGCTTTCCTGATTTGCGCCGTAGCATTGGTCGCATTCTGGTTTGTTCCAGCAAACTCATCCGAAATGTGTTTTTGGTCCAGCATTATATTGGCAGGAGTGATTGCCATCCTGCTCTTATCCGGAGCGCTGGGAGGGATGGCCCAAGGAGTGGCCGGACGCAAGGAATATGGACTGTACTATGGCTCTCTGTTCCGCTCGCTCATCCCGTTGCTGGCCGGTACGTCCCTGTTGTTGAACGTGATGAGCCGACCCACCCTGTTCACACTGGAAAAAGAATATATCCAAGCCGACACGCTCGTTGATGCCCTAAGCCCCGCCTGTTTTACGATCGAAAACAAGGTATCCAAACAACTGGGAGAAGAAACCCTCGCGGCCCTGAAAGAAGCCAAGTCGATGCCATGAATCATGGCTATCCCAGCTCGAGCATGGTCTTGCTGAGCTCGAGTTGTTCGTGCTCTTCCATGACGAGCAGGTTTTCAAAGACCTCCTTAACCGCCGAGGAGGGGGCGCGGTTGACCATTTCGCTGTAGAATTTGATCAGGCAGGCATCGAAGTGCATGGCCGCAGTAACCACATCATCCACATCCATATCGGGTTTGATCTGGAATTCCGTGATTTCGGTCAGCTTGGTGGCATCAGATCCATACTGGTAGTAGGAATCCAGCACGTTCTTGGACACATCCTTCTGGAAGACCGCCAAGCATTCGTCGAGATATTGCTCGTGCCGGCTCATATAACCCAGCAACGCACGTGTCCGCTCCTTGCTCGCAGAATCCTTGAGATCCTCGTAGAACTCGCTCAGCTTTTGATGAAACTTTCGGGCCTGATTCAGTACGTCCTTCGTCTGGTTGAATGGCATGATTTACTCCCTTCGCTCATGTTATGGATTTTAAATCTCTGCCCAATACTGTCAAACAACGGCGCGTCTCAATTAGCCGTACTTATTGAGACAAAGCTGCCGGTTTATTCTTCGATCACAATGGCTTCCACCGGGCAATTGTCGGCGGCATCGCGGCAACTTTCCTCGGCGTCGGCGGGTACCGGATCAACCTTGGCTTTCGCCACATCGCCGTCCATTTCAAATACGGCGGGGCAGAGGTCCGGGCATAGGCCGCAACCCGTGCAGATGTCAGGATCCACTCTTGCTTTCATGACAACCTCCTGTCCTTATTCGCTCTTGCGGGCAACACCTGAAGTGTAACCCCGTTCCGGGGCATTGCAAATGATTAATCCGGACGCCCTGACTACTGCAAATCCAGGTTCAGCCGCATGAATTCGTTCGTTTGCGAGGACATTGGGAAAACCGACCGCGCCGTGAGGTTGGTATCGGAATCCTCGGTTACAACCGCGTTGGCCGCACTGAAATCATTGGCGACCAGGTCCGATGCGCGTTGAACGGCATAGTCGACATCCGGTGCAATGCCGTCGCGCGCATACGAGACGGTGAAGTAGCCGCCCGATTCGCCCAGCACGGCGGAAGCCGGCACCGATCCCGCATCGGTGGCCAACGACCCCATGGCATATTCCCACAGGTTCCAGAAGCCGTCAAAGTCGGCATCGTCGTACGGATCACGATCGAAGCCCAGTGCATCTGCGTTGGAATATTGCCAAACGGCATATCCATCCGACAGCGAGCCTGCCGGATCGGATTGCCAAATCGCGCCGCCATCACCAACCGTGATAAAGGTCCCGTTGTAGAACACTGCGGCGTTGCGGTCATTCTGGCTGGCCGTCGACAACGTCGTCCAGTTTGCGCCGTCGAGCGAGATTAGGTTGATGTCATACGTGTACCACGCACCGGAATAGACTTTTTCCAACCCAGCGGCAAAGAAGATCCCGTTGCCATAGGCAAACGCGGGAATGATAAGACCGTTTCCCGTCATCGATGTGGTAAAAGTTTGCCCCTGATCAAGAGAATGCAGGATTCTGGCGTGCCATCCGCTGGCCAGAAAACGATCCTTCAAATATTCCACATCATAAAAGCCCCGCCAGCTTTCAAGATCCACCCCGGACGAATGGTCCGTCCACGATGTTCCATCAGCGGATGTGAACACAATGGCGGGTCCGCCTCCACTAGCAGCACCGACGGCCACAAAAGTTCCTTCACCATAGCTGACGCCACTTAAGTTGGTTGTCGTACCCGAAGACACCGGGCTCCAGCTGATGCCATCGGTCGAACGGATAATAGCTCCATTGTCACCGACCGCGATGTAGACCCCTCCGCCAATGGCGACGTCGTTAAAACGGACGTTAGACCCACTACCCGAGTTGGAATCATACCGCTTTGTCCAGTACGTTCCATCGGGAGAGGAAAAGGTTACCATTTCCCAACCTCCTCCATTATCCATACCAACCGCAATAAATTGCGCCCCATCGTATGCGATGCCTTCCAAATAGACATTGCCCAACCATACATTGGCCGAAGTATGCGCGGTCCAGTTCGTGCCATCATCGGAGTAGGCCGTATTGCCCTGATCCCCAACCGCAACTAACCGACCGCCGCCAACGCAAATATCATTTAAATTCGCTGTCACGCCCGAAGTCCGCTGCGTCCAATTGTCAAGCGGGTTGGACAGCGCGACTGATTGGGAGACCATGGTGGTGCCGCCCTTCATGTCGGAGACCACGCAGCTGACGGTTACCGTGCTGCCGGAAAGCCATGCGACAGGAATGGAGGGCGTATTGGGTTTCACCAAGCCATCGCCGATATCCCAATAATAGGCCAGCTCGTCGCCGTCGATATCGGAAGCGCTCACACTGAACAGCGCGCTCTCCTGAACGCCGAGGCTGGACGGACCACTAAGCGAAGCGGTCGGAGGGGTATTACCGGGAAACGAACCGAGGTTCACCGTGATGTCCATCCACGCGTTCGAGGTCTGCCCGCCGCGCGCCACAGGTGTGATATGCACGCCGGCCGAAGCATCGGAATAAGTCTGGCCCAACGCGAGCCCCCCATCGTAGCCGCCATCGGCCGACTGCGGGGTCATATCCAACAGATAAGACCGGTTGTCGCCGGATTTTTTCCAAAGCACATAGGTGCCGCGCGAGAAGGTTTCATACTCCGGAAATTCCTGCCGAAGGCCAACCCAGTATGCATCGCCGCCCCCCTTGTCAATTTCCAACCCCCGGACTGCACCGGTTGTCCGGTAGTCGTCGGATCGGTAGACCCGGTAGGTTCCGGAGGTCGCAACGGCCTGCCAGTTGGTTGCATCCAGCCAGCCGATGTTTTTCTTATGCCAGCAGTTGAAATGACCTTCCGGGAGACTGGCCGATCCCATGATGTCGCTGAAGTCGCCATATTCGGTATAGGAGCCGGTCGGATCGACGGGATTGCCACCCGGAACTTCCCACGACGAAGCATGGCTGGATCCATAGTTGTGCCCCAGCTCGTGCGTCACCACCCGGGTGCTGGTATTCCCATTCAGCCAAAGTCTTCTTCCGTTAATACTGGCCAGCCCGGCCCACCAGATGCCAGGCGTGTCCGGAAACAGCACGCAGACTGTTTCATAAAGGGAAAAGTCCACACCGGCAACCAAGGATGTCGCATTGTTGAACAGCAGGGTTGAGTTGTTCGTGTAGACCGTGCTCGGCTGCGGCATTCGGTAGGTGTTGGTGTTGACCGTTGCTACAATGTAGGTCTTTTCGTACGACATCTCGGATATCTGTTGCGCCACCGTCGAGTTGAGACTGTTAGAAAAGGACACCGGATCGGCCGGTGCGCCCGGAATATCCGAAAAGTCGACCATGATCACGATCATGTCGCGGGCAGAGCCCGCCCATTCCGCCGCAACGGCGTATGCCTTTGCCTCCAGCGTGGCAAAATCAATTTTGCCGTCAACGACCAGAGCATCGAGCGGGGCGAACAGTTGCTGCGCTCCGCTGTCGGGGCCGGGGAGCTCCTCGAGTGCGGCGATGCGCGTATTCGCCTCTGCAATGGCCGCGCGGTCCTTGAAATAGAAAATCCGGCCGCCGGCCAGCGTGGCTACGGAGTCCCCGCCGGGATCGGAAAGCGCCACCGGATACAAGCCAAGCGCAACCGTTTCGTCCGCGGCATCCAGCCGCTGAAATATCTCCGGACGCAAAGCGCCGAGACCGTCGATTTGTATGCCCTGAACCGGAACACCGTGTTTGGTGGACAGACCGCTACGGCGGCCGTAAACATAGGTTTTAAGTCGGTTGCCATTCGGCAGCGTCGTTTGAATGGATGTTTCACTGACGTCCGGCCCGCAGGCAATCATGACTTCCACATCGGCCACCACGCTGAAGGGCTGTTCAACATACGGACGAAGCTCGGGCGGAAGCGCGTTCCATTCCGCCAGGGACAATGATTCCTGTATCGCCCGTTCGGGATCGCGCTGAATCAGCTCGCGCATCAGCGTACCGCGCGCCTTGGCAAGCTCAACGCCTCTTGCCAAGTCCTGCCCGCCATTTTCAACCCATGTCTTCAGGTTCACGGACGAGTTAGCGTGTGCCGTCGCCTCGACGGATGCCGGCTGATCCTCCGCCGACGGACGGGCTGGCCGGTTTCGCACCAGACCGATCACAACTAGAATACATATCACAACCGAAACGAGTAATCCGACCTGCCTAGTCTTTTGCATAATACCCTCCTCCGTAATCATTTACCACCAGGCGGGTTCATACCAGAAAATGGTCGAAAATTAACGACCTAAATGCTCCTATTTCAGATCATCTGGATGTCGACGGGACGGGACAGCACCAGCCCGGCGGGCGATACTTCGGCCAGCCATGCATGGATTTCGACGCCGGCTGCGGCAGCAACGTCCAACGCTTCGGCATATTGGGGGTCGATTTCCCGGCCGGAACGGAAGGAGGTACCATCGGAACGGGGAATCACGTAGAGCATGGCGGCGCGGTGCCCGGCCTTTACAACATCCACCAATTCCTGCAGATGTTTGCGGCCACGTTCGGTGACCGCGTCAGGAAAAGCGTAGCATCCGTCTTCGGCCAGCAGGGTTACATTCTTTACCTCGACATAGCAAAGATCACCGCCGTTCCTTAGCAAGAGATCGAAGCGACTGTTGCCGAAGGTTTGTTCGCGCAGCACTTCGGGATAGCCGGACAACTCTGGAATAACTCCATTCGACACCGCCTCGAAGGCCATCTCGTTGGCGCGGCCGGTATGGACGCAGATCCAGCAGGTTCCGTTGTGCACCAGCTCCCAGGTATAGCGATACTTTCGCTTGGGATTCCGGCTGTCCGAAAACGCCACCCTCCAGCCCGGCTCGGCACAGGTGGTCATTCGGCCGGTGTTCGGGCAATGCGCGGTAATAACGGATCCATCGTCCAGTTCCACATCGGCAAGGAACCGCTTATAGCGTTTGATCAGTGTTCCAAATATGAGCGGCGGATCAAATGTCATGCGTCGGTTTTTTCGTTCCAGGCCTTGATGCATTCCTCGATGGTCATTTCGTAGCGCTCGTTGCAGAACTGGCAGCCGATGCCGATCGGTTCATTGCGTTTGACGATGGTCATGCGGTCGGGGATCGGAATGCTGCGCAACACGGCGCCCATCTTTTCCCGGCTGCAGTTACATTCAAAGCGCGGCACGGGGCACGCTTCCATCTGAATTCCTTCGTAGCCGGGCTCATTCCCGATCAGCGCCCGGGCAATCTGCTCGAAATAGCCCTCGGACTCGCTATCGTGACCGAGCAGCTCGCGGAATCCGTTCTCATCCATGCGGCGACGGATGCGGTCGAAGCGCTCCAGGTCCGTATTGGGCAGGGCCTGGATCATCCAGCCCTGGCACAAGTGAACCGGTTGCTTGGGATCGGGATTGAAGCCGATCATGGCACTCATGCCGGTCTCGACCTGATCCGAAATGCAGTAGTGGTAGGCCAGATCGTTTACCGCATCGTGCAACGAGATCGGCGTGGTGCCGGAATTTGCGATCAGCCCCTTGTCGGTCACGATCACTTGCAGCTCGCCCATTTCGCCATACAGCCGTTCGTGGGCACCGCCGACATCGCTCAAGTGCTCCGGCGAAATCAACCCGCGCACCGATCCATCCTGCCCGGCGTCGACCAGGATGGTTTTCAGCGCGCCCTTGTATTTCCAGCTGGCATTAATGCGCTGGCCGGACGGAAGAATGGCTGCGGCCAACAACGCTCCGGTCATGGCGCGGCCTAGGATGTGTGCCGCCGCCGGGTCGCAATCGTGGCGGATGACCGCCTCGTTCACGGCCGCCGTGCAGACGGTATATGCGAAGGCGATGTCGAGCCCCTTGAAATGGCCTTTGTAGAGTAGATCCTGCATGGCGTTACGTTCTAGGTGTTAGGTTTAGTTTTTAAGTGACAATGCTTGGGGAAACTAGCGTCTCGCACATGATATTGCCGAGAAATCATTCTGCTAAAATTTCCATTCCGTCCGGGGTCTGCTACCATTCCGCCATGGAGAAGACAACCCTACTTTGCATCGGCCATCGGGGGGCGATGGGCTACGAACCGGAAAATACGCTGCGTTCGATCCGCAAGGCCCTGGAGCTGGGTGCCCCTTGCGTGGAAGTGGATGTCTATTTCGTTGACGGGCACCTCCTCGTCATCCACGACGACCGGTTGGAGCGCACGACCGACGGCACCGGGTTCGTGATGGAACAGTCGTTCAAGCACCTCCGGACACTGGACGCCGGCCTGGGCGAACGCATTCCAACCCTGGACGAAGTGTGCGAAACAATCAAAGGCAAGGCCGGGCTGAACATTGAACTCAAGGGGCCGGATACGGCGGAACCCGTGGCGGGTTTCATTGCGGGATGCGTAGCGGCCGGATGGGATAAGGGCGCATTTCTGGTTTCTTCGTTCAACCACCAGGAGTTGTACAACCTGCGGGCACTCGATGCGCGTGTTCATCTGGGGGTCATCTGCCGGTTTGCCACGCATGCGACACTCGATTTTGCCGAATCGCTCGGGGCACGGGCCATCAACCCAGCGCAGAATTTGCTGGATGCCGACTTTGTCCGTGACGCCCAAGCGCACGGCATCAAGGTATATCCCTACACCGTCAACGAACCGGACGAAATCGATCGCATGCAGGCCCTGCACGTCGATGGTGTTTTCACCAATTATCCGGACCGCGTGCTGGCACTCCATGCCCAGCCCCCGCTGGACGTAGCGAGGAGCTGGCAATGAGCATCTCAAAGACACCCGGCATGTGCGGGGGCTGGATCGGGGTGGTCCGGGCCGTCGCTATATCTGTCTGGGCGGCCGGTGCCGTCTGGGGCGAATCCTCCGCAACGAACCAACTCCAATCCGCCACGGAAACAGCCTTGCCGGATACGCATTCCGAATACCGGACGGCGCACTTTATCGATACAGTCCAAGGCCGCGCCAGCAAGCGCATTGTCTCGGTCGCCCAGTGGGTGGACTCATTCTTCGACGATCCGGAATATGCCGAAGAAGAAGCCGATGCGCGCGCGAGCCTGCAACAAAACGTCAAGTTCTACCGGAACCTCGACCCGGAATTCAGCACCCGAGTCCGCGCGTCGGTCGTCCTGCCCAATCTCAACCGACGGTTTCGGCTGAGCTTCGAAGGGAACGACGACCTGTACACGGAAGGGGCGGATGCAACCCCGGAAGACACCCTTGCCGATTCAACGCAGGGCTCGGTCGACGATCCCTCCCTTCGTCTGCTGTACCTTTTCCTCCAGCACCGCGATGTGGACCTGGGGCTGAGCGGTGGCATCCGGATGAGCGATCCGGCCCTCTATACCGGCCCCCGGCTGAAGCTGCGATCCGGCATCGGGGCGGGCTGGGAAGCCAAGGTCACCCAGCGCGTCTACTGGTACACGACCAACGACCTGAAATCCAAATCGGAGCTGCGTCTGGATCATCTGCTGGGCAAGCGCAACCTATTCCGCCAAGCCTTCCGCACCGATTGGGACGAGGAAAAACATGCCACCGAAGGCTTTCACAACACCGCGACCTCGTCCGTTACGCAGCCGCTGGAGCGAACTGCGGCCATGCGCTACGCCTGGTCCTCCACCTACCTTACGCGCCCCGATCCCCGCTGGACCTCCACCACGCTGTCGGTCGGCTATCGGCAAAGCATCTGGCGGAAGTGGATCATCCTCGAGGCTACCCCGTTCGTCACCTGGGAGGAGGAGTATGACTGGAATCCCAAAGCAGGCCTGCTCTTCTCCTTCAGCACCATTCTCGACAACGAGTAGCCCTATGGGCAAGCGGCGTTAAAACGGGGTCTGGCATTCCAGCCGGACCGCATCGCCGGAAACCGGATGGCGAAACGAGAGCATCTCTGCATGCAGCATAAGGCGTACGTCCGGGCGTCCATAGATCGGGTCCCCGACCATGGGATGGCCGATGCTCTCCATGTGAACACGCAGCTGGTGCGACCGGCCGGTCTTGGGGAAAAGAGCCACCCGGGTGGTTGCTGCACCGCGCGCCAGCACCTGCCATTCGGTGAGCGCCTTCTTGCCCCGCACACAGTCGACCAGATGCTTGGGCGGAAGGCGTTGTTCCATGTCCTTGCGCATTGGATAATCGACCATGCCTTCATCCGCCTCCAGCAGACCTTCGACGACAGCCACATACTTCTTTTCAACCTCCCGCTTTTCGAACTGCAAAGAGAGATTGCGCTGCGCCTCCGGAGAGCGGGCAAAGAGAACCAGGCCGGAGGTATCCATGTCGAGCCGGTGCACCATCAAGGCATCGGGGAACTGTTCGAGTACGCGATGGTAAAGACAATCCTGCTTGTCCGGACCCCTTCCCGGCACCGACAACAATCCCGTCGGCTTGTTCACCGCGATCAACGCTTCATCCTGATAAACGATCTCTAACATATCGATTCCGAGCAGAGCATACAGCGGACGTATTTGGCAACTCTCCCCGACCGCTGCGCCTCTGCGGGTGATTGCCTGTGTTACATGTCCAGTACGGTTTCGGGATAGACGCGCCCGTCGTTGCCAATCTTGAACACATAGATGAGACCGGGGCGGAGCCGCTTGTAGACCACGTTGCCGTAGATGGCCTTGATCCCGTGTTCGCGCAGGGCTTCGGGATTGTTGGCCAGATCCCAGATGGCGTTCCAGAACATTTGCTGTTCCGGCATCTTGAGTTCGCGCAACAGATCGGCGTAGCGCGCCGGCAACACACCGGGATCCTCGATGTCGTAGCCGGCCGAAGGGCTGGTGTTTTCGCCGTAGACCCGGCGCCAGAGATAGAGCGAGCGCGCCTTGCCGTCCATCACCATCTGGTCGTCGAAAGTCACGATCAGGGCATCGAAATGAACCACGTCGCCTTCGATCTCGTATTCCTTTTCGAGCACCTTGTGGAGCATGTCGTCGCGGGCGGTTTCGACAAACCGGACGGTCGTGTAAAGCTTCCCGTCGCGCGTCTCCTGCTTCATGACCTTGGCAAAGCCGATCTGGTCCTCGTGCGTCAGGGTGACGATGGCCTGCTTCAGCTTTTCGTTGCTGGCCAACAGGTCGTGAACGGTTTTTGAGCCATAAAAAATGGCGCCGCCGATGAGCGCCAGCACGACCAGCACCAGAACGGAGGTCACATATCGGAAGAAGCGTTTCATACGTGCGGCAATCTTGCGCATCGGCCCGTTGGAGGCAAGGTTATTACAAGCCATGCTCATCCAGCAAAACCAAAAGACTGCGGGTCGTCATTCAGGTTCCGTGCATTTCGACATTGATGTGCAGCAGGTGCGGAATGCCGGACAGCATCTTCTTGATGTCGTCCGGTGCTCGGCCGGAAGGCGACCGGACCGCCAGGATCACGGCATGATGCCCCGGAGCGACCGCCCAGACGTGCAGATCGGCAATGCGGCAGTCCGAGTGGTCCTCAACCGCGGCGCGTATGGCGTTGCGGGTATCTTCATCCACGCTGCCATCGAGCAGGATCCCGCTGGTGTCCTTCAGCAGGCCGAACGCCCAGCGGGTGATGATCAGCGAACCGACAATGCCCATGACCGGATCGAGCACCACCCAACCGAACATACGGCCCAGCGCCAATGCGACAATCGCCGTGACTGACGTCAGCGCATCGGCCAGTACATGGAAATAGGCGGCCTTCAGGTTGTGGTCGTGGTGGTGGTCATTATCGCGTCCGTGGTGGTGATGGTCCTCCTTCAACAACAGTGCGGATACCAGGTTTACGGCCAATCCGATCACGGCCACAACGATCGCTTCATTGAAGCGGATTTCACGCGGATCGATCAGCCGATGAGTCGATTCGGCCGCCATAAACACCGCCACTACGCCAAGCGCAATCGCACTGGCAAAGCCGCCCAGCACACTGACCTTTCCCGTGCCGAAACTGAAGCGGGGATTGTTCGCGTTTTTCCGCGCATAGCGATAGGCAAAGATCGTGATCCCGAACGCCGCGGCATGGGTTCCCATGTGCCAGCCATCGGCCGTGAGCGCCATGGAATTGAACACCAGTCCGGCTACGATCTCCACGACCATGGTTGCCATCGTTAAGCCCAGAACCATGTATACGCGACGTTCGCCATGCTCCTGCCCATGCAGGAAATCATGTCCGTCTAGCGTGCATTCGGCCATCAGGCAACCTCTTGCATCGCGCGGTAGTCGCGGATCACCCGGACACCATTGGTATCCAGTATGGCCAGGGCGGGGCCGGCACCGTCCACATGCGCACTCAGCGTGTAGTAGGCCGTGCCGTCGATCTGGCGCAGGTCATCCTCGTGGCGGTGCCCCTGAAACACGGCCGCGACCTTGCCGGACAGGGAAATCACTTCGCGCACATCGGCATCATTGGCCACCGAGTGCGTACTGGAGCAATCGATCCGCTGGTGCGAAACCACGACCACCGGCTGTAGCGAGGCCGCCAGCCGGGTCCGCAACCAATCAAGCTCCTCCTCGGGCACAAAGCTCCTTGGCCATTCAAAATTACCGCAGTTGTATTCCGTCCCGTCCGGCGAAAAGTTGCCGTCGATGCAGATGAAGGTATAGCCCCCGAATTCAAAGTGGAAGCGGGAGGGATCGCCGGCGTGTCCCAGCGCATTGTAGAACTCCGCCTTGGACAGGTAGTCGAGGTCGTGGTTGCCAGGCATGTAGCGGATCGGGCCATCGAACACCTCGCACAGCGCGGCGACTTCGCGCAGCAGGCGCTTGCTGCTCGAATCGCTGATCCCGTTGATCAGATCGCCCATCAACAGCAGGACCTCGGCCCCGCTTTGATTGACTCGCGAGACCGCCTCGTACAACCGGTTCATCGCAGCCGCGCTCCCGTCATAGTGGAGGTCCGTCAGCAATCCGATCTTCGCTTGTTGCGCATTCGACATGCGCCTACTTAAATCGATTTATCCCGTCCCGCAAAGGGAATTGTTATGCAAAGAAAGCGCACCGACCTTTAAGGCTCGGTGCGCTTTCAGAAGATGCGGGGCCCTAGGCCCCCAAGGGTAGATTATATGTACTGGTTGATGATGGACTCGTAGAGCTCCTGCTTGCCGCTGATCTGCTTGGGCTCGCCGCCTTCGGCGCCGATGGCTGCGAGTTCTTCGAGGGTCAGCTTGCCGGCCGCGAAGTCGGCACCCTTGCCGCTGGCGAAGGAGGCGTAGCGGTCGGCACGCATCTTCTTGTACGGTGACTTCGTCAGGACCGCATCGGCCACGACCAGAGCACGGGCAAAGGTGTCCATGCCGGAGATGTGGGCGATGAACAGGTCTTCGAGGTCGGTGGAGTTGCGGCGGATCTTGGCGTCGAAGTTCGTGCCGCCGCCCTGCAGGCCGCCGGCTTCGAGAATGACGAGCATCGCTTCGACGGTTTCGCGGATGTTGACCGGGAACTCGTCGGTGTCCCAGCCATTCTGGTAGTCGCCGCGGTTGGCGTCGATACTTCCGAGCATGCCGTTGTCGGCTGCCACCTGAAGCTCGTGCTGGAAGGTGTGCTGTGCAAGCGTGGCATGGTTGACTTCAATGTTGAGCTTGAAGTCGTCCGCCAGACCCTGGGCATTCAGGAAGCCGATAACGGTATGTGCGTCGACATCATACTGATGCTTGCTCGGCTCCATCGGCTTGGGTTCCACGAAAAAGTTTCCTTTGAAGCCCTGTGCGCGGGCATAGTCGCGGGCCATGCGCAGGAAGTTGCCAAAGTTATCCAGCTCCTTTTTCATGTTGGTGTTGAGCAGGCTCATATAGCCTTCGCGTCCGCCCCAGAAAACATAGTTTTCGCCGCCGAGCTTGATCGTGGCGTCAATCGCGTTCTTCAGCTGCGCGCCGGCATAGGCGACGGTGCCGAAGTCGGGATTGGTGCCGGCGCCGTTCATGTAGCGCGGGTTGGAGAAGAGGTTGGCCGTGCCCCACAGCAGCTTGACGCCGGACGCATCCATCTTGTCCTTGGCATAATCCGTGACCATCTCCAGGTTTTTGGAAAATTCGGAGAAGTCCGCGCCCTCTTCGGCGATATCCGTGTCGTGGAAGCAGTAGAACGGAGCGCCGATCTTGGTGATGAATTCAAACGCGGCGTCCATCTTGTTCTTGGCGCGGGTTTCGGCGTCGGCGCCTTCGTTCCACGGCATCGGCCGCGTGGCCGCGCCGAACGGATCGGCCCCACCGCCGCAGAAGGAGTGCCAGTAGGCAACGGCGAAACGCAGATGCTCCTTCATGGTCTTGCCGGCGACCACGGCGTTTTCGTCGTACCACTTGAATGCCAGCGGATTGTCGCTGTCGCGGCCTTCGTAGGCGATCTTGCCGATGCCCTTAAAATATTCGGTGTTTCCAGTTACAATGCTCATATCAGTCTCCTTTTACTTATTCCTTCTATATTCGATATTCTTTGTTCGTTATTCGATATTCCCTACCCCTGCATGTCTTCGAGTTCGATGCCCTTGGTTTCCTTCACGAACTTCACGATGAAGAAGGCCGATATAACCGCACCCGCAGTATAAATACCGTATGCTCCACCGAGTCCGATTCCGACGAGCAGCATCGGGAAGGTCCAGGTGACAAGGAAGTTCGAACCCCATTGCGCCAGCCCCGCAATCGCGAGACCGGAACCGCGAATCTGGTTCGGGAACATTTCGCCCAGCATCACCCACATGATCGGTCCCCAGGAAATGTTGAAGAACACCACATAGACAATCAACGAAACCAATGCGATGGGACCCGTGCTTGCCGTCAATGCGAGCTTTCCATCAACCACCCCCGCCGTGGCGAAAACAAATGCGATAACACCCAGCGATATCGCCATTCCGATGGAGCCAATCAAGAGCAAAGGTTTCCGCCCAACTCGATCGACCAGCGCCGTCGCTCCTACGCAGGCCGCAATACTAAATGCGTTAGTGATGACGGTCGTCAGAAAAGCCTTTTCCTCCGAGAAGCCGGCAGCCTGCCAGACCACCGTGCTATAGTAGAACACCACATTGATCCCCACGAGCTGCTGGAAGGTTGCCAACCCAATACCCACCCAGGCAATCGGGCGAATGCCGTGTTTCTTGTCGACAATGTCCCTCAGGCGAGGCCGGTGATGGTCGCCCGCCAACGAGTCCTGGATCTCGTCATACTTCACCTGTGCACTCTCGGCGCCCATCAAGCTCGTCAGGACCGCGATTGATTTTTCCTTTTTGCCTGATGCCACGAGAAAGCGCGGGCTTTCAGGAATAACAAGCAATGCAAAGAAGAACGTGACGGCGGGGACGAGCTCGATCCAGAACATCCAGCGCCAGGCGTCGAAGCCCCAAGCAAATTCCAGTGTGGAGCCGCCTGCCGACTTTGCGATCATGAAATTGCTCAGCGCCGCGAAAAACAGGCCGGAAATGATGGCGATCTGCTGAATAGAGGAAAGCGTTCCACGGTACTTCGCGGGAGCGACCTCGCTAATGTAGGCCGGGGCCAGCACACTCGCCGCACCGACAGCCAAACCACCCAGTAATCGGTATATGATGAATTCAACCGATCCGAGGGCAATGCCGGATCCCCAGGCGCTGATGGAAAAGAAAACGGAGGCAACGATCAGGATCGCACGTCGACCCGCCTTGTCGGCCAAGGTCCCGGCAAAGAACGCGCCCACCGCGCAACCCAGCAGCATCGACGCCACGGCAAAGCCCGTTCCCGCAGCGTTGGATCCGAAGGCGAGGGAAAGACCTTCGGTCGTGCCGTTGATCACTCCACTGTCGAACCCGAACAGAAAGCCGCCGATGGTGGCTACAATACTAATCAGGACTACAAACCCCATCTTGTGCTTAACTTCATGCATCTTTATCCCCCCCTATTTTAGAGCCGAATTCAACTGACTTTTCCACGTCGCGTAGGCTTCCGCATACGCCCCTTCGCCCGGCTCGATCACCTTGCGTTTTTCCAGTTTCGCAAATGCTTCGTCGAACGATCCGTAAAGTCCTGCACCGATGCCTGCGCCACGCGCCGCGCCGAGCGAACCGTCGGTTTCGTAGAGCTCGATCGTTGCCCCGCTGACGCCCGCGAGGGTCTGGCAGAACACATCGCTCATGAACATGTTGGCGAAGCCGGCGCGGATGGTTTTGAGTTCAATGCCGGTTTCGGCCATCACTTCCATGCCGTACATGAAAGAAAAGACAACGCCCTCCTGCACCGCGCGGCAAATCTGCGCCCGGGAATGGCGGTTGAAGTCAATGCCCCCGATCTGCGCGCCGACGTTGCGGTTGCCCAGAACACGCTCGGCCCCGTTGCCGAAGGGAAGAATCGTTACGCCATCGCTACCGACCGGAACCGATTTCGCCAGCTCATCCATTTCCTTATAGGAGATGTCGCCCAGCAGCCGCTTGGTCCAGGCGTTGAGGATGCCGGTGCCGTTGATGCAGAGCAGCACGCCCAGACGTGGATCGCTCGCTTCGTGATTGACGTGGGCAAAGGTGTTGACACGCGATTGTGGGTCGTATTTCTTCGCGTCGGTCACGCCATAGACCACGCCCGAAGTGCCAGCCGTCGCGGCGATCTCGCCGGGATTGAGCACGTTGAGCGAAAGCGCGTTGTTGGGCTGGTCGCCGCCACGGTAGGAAACCGGTGTGCCGGCGGCCAGGCCGAAATCGGCAGCGGCGGACTTGGACAGCGTTCCCTGGATGCCGAACGTCGGAACAATCTTTGCGAGCAGGGATTTGTCGAAACCGAAATAGTCGAGCAGGAATTGCGCAGGCTCCTCAGCCTTGAAATCCCAGAACATGCCTTCGGACAAACCGGAAGCGGTAGTGGCGGCATCGCCGGTAAGCTTCATGGCCAGCCAGTCGCCTGGCAGCATGATCTTATCGATCTTCGCGAAAATCTCCGGCTCGTTTTCCTTCACCCACGCCAGCTTGGCGGCGGTAAAGTTGCCCGGCGAGTTCATCAGGTGACCAAGGCAGGTTTCGGATCCAAGCGCCTCGAAGGCGGCTTGGCCGTAGGGGACGGCGCGGGAATCGCACCAGATAATGGAGGGCCGCAGCACGTTTTGATCCTTGTCGACGCAGACAAGCCCGTGCATCTGGTAGGCAATGCCGACGGCTTTGACGTCTTCCGGCTTGGCTTCCGCCTCGCGCATGGCATCCTGGACGGCGTCGCGGGCGCAGTCGTACCAGCATTGCGGATCCTGCTCGGCAAAACCCGGCTGGGGCGAGTCGATCTTCTGTTCCGCTTTCGGATAAAAGGCGCTCCCGGCGCAGGTGCCGGAGGCCACATCCAGCAGCGACGCCTTCACCGACGAACTGCCCACATCAATACCCAATAAATATTCCATCATCCTTCTCCACTAAAATTCGATGGTGCAGGATTTCATATACAGAAAGCGATTGCCTTCAATATTTTCCCAAATACAAGCACGATATTCCCACGACCGTTTCCCTTACATAATCCAATGCTACCAACATGAATGACCAATCTGCACTGCCTTATGGGCGCTTAATATCGGGTTATTTTTTCATCCAGGAACCTTGATTGTCCACGGCGAGGGTTACACGTAAATTCAAGAATGGATTGTATTGTGTATTTCTGTTCAACACGATATAGAGCATTAATTTTCCAACAAAACCCTATTAAGTTAAGGCCGACGAAACCATGAAGAAATACCCCTATAAAGAGGCGAAAGAAACGATTACCTCCATATGCAACGCCGCCCACGCAGGCCAGTTCGACACCCGAGATAAGTTCATGGCCCTGCTCGACCAGAACCCCCATATCGCCGCCCAAGGCTACAACCCCCACGGAAAAATATTTTTCTGGAACGAGGCATCCGCCCATTTATACGGACATAGCGAAGCCGCCGCCGTCAACCAGGATCTATTTGAGTTGATCCTGCCCGATGAAATGCGCCATTTGGCGCGCGACATGATTCTCTGCGCGGCCAAAACCGGAAAAATGCCGGATGCCGGAGCTTGCGACCTGGTGCGTTACGACGGTTCCTTCGTGACGGTTTATTCAGGACATGTGGTCTTTAAGTGGGAAAACGCATACCCGGAGTTCTACTGCGTCGATCTACCTATTGATAACGAGCCGGACAAATAGCACTCTACCCTGCAAGCCCCGTCACGACATACACCCATATGGGAATCGTGATCACACTCAGCGCCGTACTCACCACAAGCATCGACGACACAAAGCCGCGTTCGACCCCCAGCTGACAGCTGACGACATAGCTGGCCACCGCACAGGGCGTTGATGACAAGATCACGGGCACGCCCAGCGAAACTCCGGCTGAATGCGGGTAGATGAGATCGATCAGAAACAGCGTGATCAACGGTAGCAGGATCAACTTGCACCCCACCGTCCAGCCGAGCGCGCCTAGATGCGATCGGGTCTGCTCCCATTTCAGCGAAGCGCCGATCGACAACAGCGCAAGCGGTAGTCCCATCGCACCGATCATCCCCAAGAACGAGCCGATCAGGTTACCCGCGGCCATCCAACCAGCTGGCAGCATAAGTTCGCCCTCGGCAGAACGGAACGGTTCCAGCGCGAAGGCCGCCGCGATGCCGGCCGAAGTGGAGATGAGGACCGGATTGAGCAGCGCGTGCTTGATTCGTTCTCCGATTTTCACCTCCCCCCTCCCGTAGAACCCGATGACCAGATAGCTGACGATCACAAAGGTTGGCACAACAAAGCCGTTGTAGATGGCGCCCTTTGCCAAGCCAATGTCCCCGAAGGCGTTTTGGCACAACGGCAACCCCATGTAGGTGGCGTTCGCCCAGTAGGTGCCGAATACCAACGCCGCCGCAAACCCTCCCCGGTAGCGGTTGAAACGGGCAATGGCCATGGTAAGCGCGAGCACGATGAACAACGCCAGCACAGGCATGAGGATGACGGCCGGATCGTTGAAGCTTCCGATCCGCTGCCGGGCCACCTGGTTGAACAGCAGCGCCGGCAGGGAAAAGTTGTACACCAGCCAGTTGATGAAGCGGCAATGGTCGTCGTTCAGCCGCCCCTTGGCCTCCAATAGCTTGCCCAGCCCCATCAGCGCAAAAACCGGTAGGCAAATCGCTAAAACAGCAAGAATTCGCGAACCATCCATGGCGGTTAAATCCATTTGGTGATTTCATCGGCATCCAGCCGAGGTCGGTGGATACGTTCGTCGGAAGCCGGCCAGCCGACGGTGATGAGGCTGACGGGCTCGATCGTTCGCGGCCATTCTACAATCTCCCGCACCTTCTTTGGTTTGATCCAACCGATCCAGCACGTTCCCAGCCCCAGCTCCTCGGCCTGCAAAACCAGATGCTCCCCCGCGATGCCGAGATCAAGCAACGGATAGTCCACGCCGGAAATCTTCGGTGCAATCTTATGCGTAATGGCCGACTTTTCCATGCCGAGTGCAATGATCGCTCCGGCATCGGCCGCCCATTTCATGGGAATGCCCGTCAGGAAAGCCTCATCGATCAGCCGCATGCGCGTCGCCTTTTCCTCCACCACTGCAAAGCGCCAAGGCTGTCTGTTGCAGGCCGACGGTGCCAGCCGCGCTGCCTCCAGCATCAACTCCAAATGCCCACGCGGCACCGGCTTCGGCAGATAATCACGGCAACTGGTGCGGTGTTTCACCAACTCAATGAAGGATGGATTCTTCACGATACCGGACGCATTACATCGTCCGCCAGAATTTGAGGTTGCGGGCTTCGATTTCCCGCTGGTTCGGCAGGGGGTAGAAGATGGTTTCGCCCTTGGCGGCAAAGACGAAACCGTGCTTCAGCAGCCGGTAGGACATGCTGTCGAGGTTGCTGTCGAGGGCCAGGCCCTTGCCCTTTTTGTCCGGCTTGGACATCAGCTCGACAAAGGCATCGCGGATGGTGGATGGATGCAGGGCCGCCACCGGCGAGGGCTGGAAGGGATTGTGCTCGAACTCCTCGAGGAATTCATTCAGGTCGATGTTGAGCTGGGTGTAGAACTGCTTCGGCGCGCTCTTGGGATTGGAAGGATCGGTAATGTAGGTCCCGAATTCCTTGGGGTTGAGCTTGGACATCACCAGCATGTGCATCGGTTCGATTTCGGCATAGATCCGAACCGCATCCTTGTGCTGCACATCGAATTCGCCCCGTTCCAGATCGATGCAATGGCCCTCCTGCGTGGAGAGGTGGAGCTTGCCGATCGCCGAAAGGTCGACATGCTCGAGTACGCGGTAGCTGGAAATAAACTTGGTAGCCTTGGGCCGGCCATCGTCGTGGGGCTTGAGATCCTTCAGGAGGTTGTCGATGTCGAAGTATTCATGCCGGTAGGCCGGATCCACCTCCGCAAAGACCACCTTGCCGGAATAGTGTCGGCTGGAGCCGGAGGTGTAGTGCCGGGCAAACATGTCCGGATCATACTGCGAGGCAATCAGCGTCGCGTTCGGGTAGAGCACCATGTAGAGCCTGGTTTCGTAGTTCATCTTACAACCCCCAGAAGTTTTTGAGCATCGGCGCGATTACCAGCGAGATAACCGCCATCAGTTTGATCAGGATATTCAACGAAGGTCCAGCCGTATCCTTGAAGGGATCCCCCACCGTATCGCCGACAACCGCCGCCTTGTGCGCCTCGGATCCTTTCCCTTGGCTGGCCCCGCTTTCAATCATTTTCTTGGCATTGTCCCACGCCCCGCCGGCATTCGCCATGAAGATGGCCAGCACAACCCCCGAAGCCGTCACACCGATCAGCGTTCCCGCCAGCATGGCCGGCCCGCCGGTAAAGCCGACCAGCACCGGGGTCACCACAGCCACCACGCCCGGCACAACCATGCCCTTGAGGGCGGAGGCGGTGGAAATGTCGACGCATTTCTTATAGTCCGGCTGCTCGGTCTCCTTGAGGATACCCGGCTTCTCCCGGAATTGCCGACGCACCTCTTTGATCATGTCGAAGGCGGCTTCGCCGACCGCATTCATGGCCATGGAGGAAAATAGGTAGGGAAGCACCGCGCCCAGCAGGACGCCGGACACGACCTTGGGATCGACCAGATTAATGATGCCCACGCCCACCTGCTGCTGAAAGGCCGAAAACAGGATAATGGCCGTGAGCGCGGCCGAGCCGATGGCAAAGCCCTTGCCGATTGCGGCGGTGGTGTTGCCCACCGCATCAAGCTCATCCGTAATCTCCCGTACCGAAGGCGGAAACTCCGCCATTTCCGCCAGACCGCCGGCGTTGTCGGCGATCGGGCCATAGGCATCGACGGCCAGCTGGACGCCCAAGGTCATCAGCATGCCGAGTGCGGCAATGGCAATACCGTATAGCCCCGCCAAGTGTTGGCTGATGAGAATGCCGGCCACGATAATCAGGATCGGAGGAAAGGCGGAGACCATGCCCACGCCCGTTCCCGAGATGATCGTGGTGGCCGGACCGGTCTCGCAGGCTTTTACGATTTTCATCACCGGCTTGGTACCCGTACCGGTATAGTGCTCTGTGATCATGCCGATCAGCGTGCCGGCCACCATGCCGAGCACCGACGAGAAAAAGATGTTCAGCCAGCCCGCCTCGCCGCCCAGCAGGATCCAGCAAAGCACTAGGGAAAAGACCGAGGCGATGCCGGCCGCACCAAAGGTACCCTTGTTCAGGGCCGCCTGCGGCGACTGCCCCTCCTTCACGCGTACAAAGCCGATGCCGATCATCGCGGCCACAATGCCCGCCACCGCGAGCAGCAAGGGCAACACCACCAGCTTCATGCGATATTCATCGCTGCCGGCCACGCTTACCCCCAGCACCATGGCACCGATGATGGAGCCCACATATGATTCGAAAAGGTCGGCGCCCATGCCGGCCACGTCGCCGACGTTGTCGCCCACATTGTCGGCGATGGTGGCGGGGTTGCGGTGGTCGTCTTCGGGAATGCCGGCTTCCACCTTGCCCACGAGATCGGCGCCTACATCGGCCGCCTTGGTAAAGATGCCCCCGCCGACACGGGCGAACAAGGCCATGGAGCTGGCACCCAGGCTAAAACCGGTCACGACCGGAAGCACCTGGCCCGATAGGATTTCGATCGAGGAGCCAAAGAAGGTTTTCCCGAGAAAAAGCAGGATGCAAAACCCCAGCATGGACAGGCCCACCACGCTCATGCCCATCACACTACCGCCGGAAAACGCCACCTTGAGGGCTGGTATCAAGCCGTCCTGCGCGGCATGCGTGGTCCGCGAGTTGGCGGCGGTCGCCACCTTCATTCCGATGAACCCCGCCAATGCGGAAGCCGTTGCGCCCACCACAAAGGCGATCGCCTGGCAGCGCAACACGCCGTGGTTGGCGATGGCCAGAAAGGCGGCCACGATGAGGACAAAGGGAATCAGGACCTTGTATTCCCGCGTCAGGAAGGCCATGGCACCCTCGGAAACATACCCCCCGATCCGGACCAGCTTCGGGTTTTCTACCGGTTGCCCGAAAATCCATTTCGATTTGAGCGCCGCATAGCCCAAGGCCAGTAAACTGCCGCCGGCGACGACCAACAATGTCCAACCCAGTGTATCCATCTATTTCCCTTTCGGTGCGGTCAGGCGTTTCCGCCGATTGGTTTACATTCGTTTCCGGTAACCCATGCATCCTCCACGCCCGTCTGGAAACATGAAAGGGAACCGCTTTGAGAAGGCGCGGTGTGCAGGCCTGCTAGGATCAACGTAATGGAAGACTGCATGAACCAAGTGAATAGAAAAAAGGAGTAGATAAGTCAAGATTTGGCAACGGGTAAGAAGGGGGGATCGCCATATACGGGCCGTGCAGGCGACCGGAAGTTGAACCGGGTCTAAATCACGGCTCCCAGCCCAGGGTTCGTTGCACACGGGAAGTAAATCACATATACCTTCTACGCATTTTAGGATCCGGCTTGAAGGCCAGCCCGGAATCTGCAATCATGTCCAATCGATTTCGATTGCACATATAAGTGTTTAAAAGGAGGAACGATGATGGAACAGACACGGCTCTACCTATCGATGATTCCCGAGGCGCTTGTGGCCTCCATGCTCCCACCGGAGCAATTCGGAAGCTATCTGGCGGTGGGCTCGCACAAGCGCTCCAGCAGCCCGGCGATCTATTTCGAACTCGATCCCGGTTTCACCAGCGATTTCTTCAACATGGATATCGTCAAGGAGCGTTGTGTCGCCCATTCCGACGGTGCGCCGAAGCACTCGCTCTATCTGGGCATCTACCGCGTGCTCGAACACGTGCCGCTCGAAGCCCTCGGTAAGCTTTACCTCACCACGCGCGACGGCCAAGTGCTCTGCTTGGAGCAGCAATCCTATACCCACGCGTCGGACACCGAGTATTATCTCTATGACGAAATCTGTCCCGTGCATCCCCTGATTGCGAGCCGGCTTGATCCCGCCGCCTTTGTTGAGTTCGTCACCAATCCGGGTTCGCCGCTGTGCGTACCGAAATTATTCTTTGCCGACCTCGATCCCGAAAAGCTGATCGGTAGCGACCAAACCGCCGAAGGGGCAACGGCGCTGCACAACCTGCCCGAACGCATCAAAGAATGCTTCCGGGAACTCGATTCCGCCGGCAAACCGACCAAGACCGTCGACCGCGTCCACACGCGGACCTGCCGCTGGAACCAGATCAAGAACGGCTACTTTGTCGGGGTCGGCCATACCCTGCTCCACTATCCGTTCCCGGACCGGGATACGCTGGACCGCCATCACCACCGCTGGATGCGGTCAGCCATGCTTTAAGCTTATTCGAAACAGATATGGGAGATTCACACATGCATACCGTAATTACCGGACTTTGGTGGATTGCACCGATCGCATCCATATTCGCACTGATCTTCGCCGTCTACTTCTACAAAAAGATGATGGGCGCCAACGAAGGCAATGCAACCATGATTGAAATTGCCGGGCATGTCCGCGAAGGGGCCATGGCCTACCTGTTCCGGCAATACAAGGTGGTCATCATCGTGTTTGCCGTTCTGCTGGCCATCCTGCAGGTGCTGGCGCTGTTGCACGTCCAGAATCCCTTCGTTCCGATCGCCTTCCTGACCGGCGGCTTCTTTTCGGGACTGTGCGGCTATATCGGCATGAAGACCGCCACGGCGGCGTCCTCCCGCACCGCGCAGGGCTGCTCCGAAGGCCTCAACCGCGGGCTGCAGGTTGCCTTCCGCTCCGGGGCGGTCATGGGCTTGGTCGTGGTCGGCTTCGGTCTGCTCGACATCTGCCTGTGGTACCTGATCCTCGACAAGCTGGTCTACACGGAAGCCCATATGGCCTCCGGCTGGAGCCTGATGGGCATGGAGCTGGTTCCGGCTGGTTGCAGCGTCACGGAAAAACTGGTTCACATCACGACCACGATGATTACCTTCGGCATGGGCGCCTCGACGCAGGCGCTCTTTGCCCGCGTCGGTGGCGGCATCTATACCAAGGCGGCCGATGTCGGCGCCGATCTCGTGGGCAAGGTGGAAGCCGGCATCCCCGAGGACGACCCGCGCAATCCCGCCACCATCGCCGACAACGTGGGTGACAACGTGGGCGACGTCGCCGGCATGGGAGCCGACCTCTATGAATCCTATTGCGGCTCGATCCTGGCCACGGCGGCCCTCGGAGCCGCCGTCGGCGCGCAGCATGTGGCCGAAGGCACCGGCGAAGTAGCCGACGCGATCGGCCTCGTAACCGCGCCGATGATCGTGGCCGGCATCGGAACCATCTTGTCGATTGTGGGCATGTTCATGGTGCGTTGCAAGGAAGGCGCCAGCCAGAAAAACCTGCTGAAAGCGCTGCTCGTCGGTACACTCGGCAGCTCGGTGGCCATCATCGTGGCCCTGGTCGCCATGAAGTGGTTCGGCATGATCCCGTCGTGGGGCATCGTCGGCTCCGTGCTTTCAGGACTGGTGGCTGGCGTGATCATTGGCCAGGCCACGGAATACTATACCTCCGATGAATACAAGCCCACCCAAGGCATCGCCGACCAGGCGGTCATGGGGCCGGCAACCACCATCATCGACGGCTTGGCCACGGGCATGTTTTCGGCCGGGATTCCGGTCATTACCATCGTAGTCGGCATTCTGTGCGCCTTCGGTTTTGCCGGCGGATTCCGCGATATGTCCATGGGCCTTTACGGCATCGGCTTCGCCGCAGTCGGCATGCTGGCCACCTTGGGCATTACGCTGGCCACCGACGCCTACGGACCGATTGCCGACAATGCCGGTGGCAATGCCGAAATGGCCGGCCTGCCACCGGAAGTGCGCGAGCGCACCGACGCCCTCGATTCGCTGGGCAACACCACCGCCGCCACCGGCAAGGGTTTCGCCATTGGCTCTGCCGCCCTGACGGCGATGGCCCTGCTGGCCGCGTATATTGAAGAGGTCAAGATCTGGATCCAGAAACTGGCCGGCGACGGCGAGTTCATGGGCTTCACCCGCGAGGCCGCCAGCAAGGCCCATATCATGGACTTTGTCGATGCCTACGAAATGCACATCATGAATCCGCTGCTGCTGTGCGGGCTGTTCATCGGCGGTATGATGGCCTTTGTCTTTTGCGCCATGACCATGAAGGCCGTCGGCCGCGCCGCCGGTGCCATGGTGGAGGAAGTCCGACGCCAGTTCCGCGAGTTTCCCGGCATCATGACCGGGGAGCAGAAGCCCGACTATGCGCGTTGCGTGGCCATCTCCACCAAGGGGGCCCAGAAGGAAATGCTGGTTCCCTCGCTACTGGCCATCGTGGTTCCGGTCCTGACCGGCTTGGTTCTGGGGGTTCAGGGCGTGATGGGTCTGCTGGCTGGCGGCCTGGTCTGCGGCTTCGTGCTGGCCACCATGCTGAACAATGCCGGCGGGGCTTGGGACAACGCCAAGAAATATGTCGAAAAGGGCGCCCATGGTGGAAAGGGGTCCAATGCCCACAAGGCAGCCGTCGTCGGCGATACGGTCGGCGATCCGTGCAAGGATACCTCCGGACCGTCGTTGAACATCCTGATCAAGCTCATGACCATGGTTAGCGTCGTGTTCACGCCGGTGGTCGTCAAGTTTTCGCCCGCCATCCAGGAGTTCCTGCATATTACCTACATAACGGGCAACTAAAGGCCTGCGCCCGGTGTCGTACGCGGTCTTTTGCATGCTCGAGGACGGTTCTACCCATGGGAAAAAAGTGGGTCAGGGGGATTGCCTTTCCGGTAAAATACCTATAAACAACGCCCCTTAATTCACGATCTATCCGTGAGTTGCAAAAATCTTTGGGGGAGAAAAAAAATGGGTCTTCACACCATTCTTAAGACCGCGTTTGAATTCACGTTGATTGGTGCCAGCGTGCTTTCGCTGGGATATCTTGGCCTGACCGGTTTCGCGCTGGCCTTGCGGCGGTTGCGCGACCGTCCGGAAACTATCGAGGATCGTTCGCTGTATCCTTCGGTCACCGTTCAGATCCCGACCTACAACGAGCTCGCCGCCCTGAACTGCGCCGCCCGCTGCCTGGAGTTCGACTATCCGGAAGAAAAGCTGCAGATCATGATCGGCGACGACAGCAACAAGCCCGAGATCTCCGCCCAGATCGATGCGTTTGCAGCCGCCAACCCCCGCGTGGAAATCAGCCGCCGCGGCGACAACATCGGTTTCAAGCCCGGCAACCTGAACGTCATGCTGCCGAAATCGAAGGGCGACTACCTGCTTATTCTCGACTCCGACTTCCTGCCTAAGAAGAATTTCCTGAAACGGCTGGTCGTTCCAGTGATCAAGGATCCCACATTGGCCGGCGCACAGGCGGCCTGGCGGATCATCAACGTGCACGACAACCACAGCACGCTGATGGGAACGGGTATCGTCAACATTATCCACGTAGTCATCCTGCCCTTCCTCAAGGCTATCACTAAAAGCTGTGTGTTCTGCGGCTCAGGCGAACTGGTCAAGAAGAGCTATCTCGTCGAAGCGGGCGGCTGGACCGCCGGCGCATTGACCGAAGACGTCGATTATTCGCTGCGTATGATCACCTCCGGCAAAAGGATCGCCTATGTCGACGACCTACGCATCCGCTGCGAAGTCCCCTACACCCCCGGCGACCTGTTCCGCCAGCAGATGCGCTGGGCCTACGGCGTCATGCGTGCCTTCATGACCCACGGGAGAAAGCTCTTCCTGTCGCGCACCATCCAGAAGCGCACCAAGTTTGCAGCCTTCATGTTTGGTAGCGGCTACGTGCTCATCAGTCTGTTGCTGCTGACCTTCATCCTCGGCATGCTGAACATGGTATACGGCATGCTGGGCATCGATCCGGCCGCGGCGCAGTCCTCGTCGTACACCATCAGCAGCTTCCTCTACGACACCATCGTGAACCTGTTGCTGACCTGCGGCATGATTGTCTCTGCCATCGTGGCGGGCTTTGTGACCGGCTTCGGCTACCGGAGCATGGGGCGCCTGATTGCCGCCTCCTTTACCGTGGGCTTCATCTGCATGTTTTTCGTGGGCCGCGGCCTGATTACCGCCTGGTTGGGCCTGCCGATGAAATGGTTCATGCTGCGCAAGGCCGGCAACGAGCAGGCCGTCCAGTCCTAAATCCCTGCATCTTCCCGGTTTGAACCCTTTTTGAGCCGATATGGTCAAAGGGGATGTTAACCGAGGAGGTATACTATGTATCTAAAGCATGTTCCCACCGGGGATCTGGTTGAAGTACTCGACCTGCCTGATGTAATCAATCCGGCCACCCCCACTGTCCGGGCGCGATCATACATCAACGATATGATCCAGCGGCCCGAGAACTTCCTGAAAACGGAGCTGGTTTTCCCATCAGGTGAGCCGCTACCGCTTTGCTGGATCGATAGCCACTACTTCGAACATGTAGCCGCATAGCAGGAGAAAGGAGGATCATCATGTTCCTAATGGATGTGCAGACTAGCGATCTCGTAGAAGCGCTCGATTTAAAGGAGGTATTCGACCCGTTCGAACAGACCATTTCGGCGCGGACGCAGGCGGGCGAAGACACCATGGATGTCGGCCGCTACCATAAAGCCGACCTGCTGTTTCCCTCGGGCGAGCCCCTTCCCCGTTGCTGGAGGGACAGCCACTACCGCGAAAACGCCGCATAGTTGAACAACCGGAAACAGGCTTTTATTTCGGGCTGGTTCCGTGTATTGCGTGGTGTCCATGAGGACACCACTTTCTTTTTTATCCCGGTTCCGCCGAACACCTGCGCCCGCGCCGCACCGCACCGCGCTGGTTACCGGGGCTTCAAGCGGAATCGGGGCTGCCATTGCTGCTACCTTGGTGAGGGAAGGCTGGAATGTCGCCATCCTGGACCAGAACGAACCGTCCGACCCGCCGGCCGGCGAGGTCCTCTTCATCGAGGGCAACGTGGCCTCCGAAGCCGATGTGCGGGATGCGGTGGAAGAGACCTTGTCGGCCTACGGGAACCTGCATGCCCTGATCAACAACGCCGGCATCGGCATCACGCGCCCCATCGAAAAACTGACGCTCGAAGAGTGGAACCGGGTGATCGGCACGAACCTGGGCGGTACCTTCCTGTGCTCGAAATACGCTGCGCCGCACTTGCGCGAAAACGAGGGCGCCATTGTGAACATCGCCTCCACGCGGGCCCGCCAATCGGAAGCGAACACCGAGGCCTATTCCGCCTCCAAGGGCGGAATCGTGGCCCTGACCCACGCCATGGCCGTCAGCCTCGGCCCCAAGGTACGGGTCAACTGCATTAGCCCGGGCTGGATTGAAACCGATCCCAAGGCCGTCCATTCCACGACGGACGAAGAACAACACCCCTGCGGCCGCGTCGGCGTTCCGGATGATATTGCCGACATGGTGCTCTACCTGCTCTCCGATAAGGCGGGCTTCATTACCGGGCAGGATTTTGTGATCGATGGAGGCATGACAAGAAAGATGATCTATGATGACTAGCGACGGAAACATGCTATTGGAATTCTGGCTCCCGGTGGCCTTGCTGTTTATCGCGGCAACCATTACGGCCATCGCCACCCGCCGGAAACGCGACCGGTGCCTGAAATACTTCAACCACGAACCGGTCCTGATCCTGATGGAATCGGGCAAGTGGCTATGGGGCCGTTTCTTCGCCTATCCCAAAGCCATGGAGCTCGCGTTTGAAAATCCGCAGGTCGACGAATCCGGCTACAAGAAAGCCAGCTATGTACTCTACTCGCCGGAGGTCGATGGCATCCGAAAAATCCTGCAACCACCCCCGAAGGCCGGCACCCCCGAGCATGAGCGCTGGCAAAAGGAGATCAAGCGCATCGCGAACCCCTCCCTGCTCCGCCGGCTCCGCCGCTGGCTCTGGAATGTGTTCAACACCTTGCGCGACGCGGTCTCGCAATCGCTCGGCATGCTGATCGGCAGCATGAAGAAAACCACCCCCATCGGTAAGGTGTCGGGAGCCGACAAGCGCGCTGGCGAAATCGGCAACACCCTGCTCGGCACTGTGCCCAACGCCTACGAACCAGTTCTGGAAAAGTATCTCAGCAAGCAGGTGATCGTCGAAATACTTGAAGACGGCCAGGTGGTCGAATTTGCCGGCCTGTTACAGGAATATTCCGGCACCTATCTCCTGCTTCGCAACGTGGCCTTTCAACCGTCGATCGAAATGGGTGAACCACTACCCGATCGCTTCGATATCATCTTCCCCCGCAACAAAGCACTGGTGCGGCACTGCACGGTGGCCTGATATGAAATTCACCTTCCTTGGAACCGGAACCTCGCACGGCATCCCTGTCATCGGATGCTCCTGCCCCGTATGTACCTCGTCCGATAGCCGGAACAAGCGGCGCCGCTGCAGCCTGTATGTCGTCGCTGCGGGCCAGCATCTGATTTTCGACACGCCACCGGATTTCCGCGACCAGGTACTGTCGTTCGGCGTTGCGCGCGTGGATGCCGTGTTCCTCACGCATCCCCATGCGGACCATATCTTCGGTTTTGACGATGTTCGGCGGTTCAGCTCCATGCAGGACCAGCACATCCCCGTTTATGGATCGCCCGAAACCATCCGGCTGATGCGCAAGAAATTCGACTATGTCGACAAGCCCAGCTATGGCTTCGAAAGCGTGCCACGCGTCCATTTTACGGAGCAGAAGCGCCCGGTATCCGTGGGCGATGCCGAGGTCACCCCCCTCCCCGTCTGGCACGGCCAGGACCTGATCTACGGCTTCCGCATCGATGGAGGCGGTAAACGGCTCGGCTATATTCCCGACTGCAACCGTATTCCCGATGAAACAATGGAGCTGCTCTCAGGCATGGATGCCATGATCCTCGACGGGCTGCGCCCGCAGGAGCACCCCACCCACTTTTGCATTGAGCAATGCGTGGAGCAGCTGGACCGCATCGGAGCGAAGCGGTCGTTCATCACCCATCTCACCCACAGCTCCGACCACCCGGCCCTCCAAGCCCACCTCGGCGACGCCGTAACCGTGCCTTGGGATGGCCTCGAAATCGTGCTATAGTACCCTGATGACAAACCGGAAAACCTACGATTGGCAATGCCGCGACCGCACTCTACGGCTTGGTGAACGAACCTTGGTGATGGGCATTCTCAATGTGACCCCGGATTCTTTTTCCGACGGTGGCGACTTCATCGACCCTTCGGCGGCCGTGCAACATGCCTTGGAGATGGTTGCGCAGGGCGCGGACATTATTGATATCGGCGGGGAATCGACGCGTCCCGGCGCGGAACCGGTGGGTACCGAGGAGGAAATCCGGCGCACTGTTCCCATCATCGATCAGATCCGCGCCCATTCGGACATACCCATTTCCATCGATACCTCTAAAGCCGATGTTGCCCGCCTCGCCATGAAGGCGGGGGCTGACATCATCAACGATGTTACAGCGCTCGAAGCGGATCCAGACATGGCAGTAACAGCCGCGGAGACCGGTGCCGGCGTCGTGCTGATGCACATGAAAGGCACGCCGCGCACCATGCAGCGGAATCCGGAGTACGGCGATGTGGTCCGGGAGGTGTGCGACTACCTGAAGGCCCGGATTGATTTTGCTGTCTCCCATGGCGTGGCCCGCGAATGCATTGTGGCCGATCCGGGAATTGGGTTCGGCAAGACGGTGGACCACAACCTCGCGCTGCTGCGTGGACTGCCGACGCTGATTGCCGGTTGCGGCCCGGTCTTGGTTGGGGCATCGCGCAAGCGCTTCATCGGACAGGTTACCGGGCACGCGGATCCGGGGGAGCGTTTGGCCGGCAGTCTGGGAGTGGCCGCCTGGTCGGCGGCGCACGGTGCACACATTTTGCGGGTGCATGATGTATTAGACACTTGCGATGTTTGCCGCATGTTGGATAGATTCGCGTGTGGTGAAATGTAATGCAATGGATTGATGCTTTTGAAGTGCCGAAGCTGGCGGGATGGATCGAGATTTTGATCCTGACGGCCATGATGTATTTTGTCTTTCGGCTGTTCAAGGGAACACGCGGTTCCGCCATCCTTTCGGGACTGATCATGCTTTTCGTGATCCTCTTCGCGGTCACCAGCCTCAGCCACCTAGACGTACTTAACTGGTTGCTGTCCAAGCTGATGCTCTACATTTCGCTGGCGGTGGTCGTTATTTTCCAGCCGGAAATCCGCCGCGTACTGGCGCGGCTGGGCCGCCAGCCTTGGCGGACCAATGGCATGTCCTCGCAGGTAAGCCTGGTCGAACCGATCATGCAGGCGGTCATGATCCTGTCCAAACGCAAGATTGGCGCGCTGATCGCCATCGAGCGGGAAATCGGCATGCGCTCCATTCAGGATACCGGCACGACGATGCAGAGCAAGGTTAGCGCCGAGTTGCTTGCCACCATCTTCTTTCCGCACACCCCGCTGCATGATGGCGGCGTCATTATTTCCGGCGATTGCATCTGCGCGGCCGGCTGCCTGTTCCCCCTTTCCCAAAAGGAGGAGCAGAGCAAGCTGGGCACGCGGCATCGCGCGGCCATCGGCATTACCGAGGAAACCGATGCCATCGTCATTGTCGTGTCCGAGGAAACCGGAGCCATCTCCATCGCCTACAACGGCAAGATCCGCCGCGGCCTGGAGGAGGAGCGGCTGCGCCGCATGCTGTCGTCGATGCTGCGGCGCGAACGTACCAACCTGGCCCGCTTCCGCGAAAAAATACAGAAGGGCGAAGCCGACCTTTCGGAAACCGCACTAATGAATGTGAACGAGAATAAGGATGAGTAGTCGACTGTCCAAATTCAAAGGCCAATTGCGCCGCGAAAAGTGGTTGCTGCTGCTGTGCTTTTTCCTGGCGTTTTCCACGTGGCAGGCCATCCGGAACATTATCAGCTTCCCGTTGCCGGTCTCCAACGTGTCGATTGAAGTCGAGGTGCCCGAAGGCTGGGCGGTGCTGGATAAATCGCTCTCCACAGTCGACGTCCGCTTCTTGGGCTCGCGGGAGGACATCCTCTACTTGAATAACGAAACCCTGCACGTGGTCATCCCCATTGAAAAGCCGCAATCCGGAAAGACCATGACGGTCGCCTTCGATAGCGCCTATGTAAAGAACCCGACCGATGCCAAGGTCGTGAGTTTCAATCCGTCCGAGATCGAGATCAAGCTCGATCAGGAAGGCGAAAAGCGAATGCCGATCAAGGCTTCGTTCAACGGCACGCTGCCCGAAGGGCTGGAAATCGAGCAGATCGTATGCACGCCGGCCACGGTGCGCGTCAAGGGCGCGCAACAGCAGCTCAACAAGATGGAAAACGTCCGGACCGAAATGATCGAATTGAAAAGCCGGCAAGCGTCCTTCAAAGAAAACGTCCGACTCGACCTGCCGCAGGGCGGCCGCCTACAGGCCGAACCTGATCGGGTTTCGGTCGAGTTCACCCTTATTGCGCGCAGCAACACCGCCGTCTTCGAGAAGGTACCGGTGCGGGTGCTATGCGCCCCGGGCGAACGGCGGCGCATAGACATTCAGCCGCTCATGGTCAACGTAACGGTGCGCGGCCTGCAGCAGCGTCTGGACCAGGTCCGCTCGGCGGAAATCTTTGCCTACATCAATTGTACGGAGCTCACGGAAAGCACGGGCTACGACCTGCCCGTCAATGTGGAACTCCCCTCCGGGCTCCAGCTCGTAAAGACCGAACCGGCGGCCGTTCACGTCCAAATCGGCAACACCAACTAGGGATTTACCATGAAATATCCATACACCACCCTCATTCTGGCATCCGCCTGCCTTGCGGCAAGTGCATTGGCCCAGAACGAAACCACCAATGCCGCCGCGCAGGCTGAATCTGAAACGGTATCCACCAATGCCCCCGCCCAACCGGCGGCCGCCGGCGGCCTGCAGATCGAGGAGCGCACCGACGAGGAACGAATTCAATTGCTGCTGGATGTGGCATCCGTCTATTTCGAGGACAAGGACTACCAGTCCGCCGTGGATGCCTACGAACGCGTGCTGGAGATCGATCCGGAAAACAAGGAGGCACGTTTCATCGTCAGCCACGTCTACATCAGCGCCAAGCAATATGCCAAGGCGGAGAAGTCTTTGATCCGCCTGGTCGATGAGTATCCCGAAGATTTCCAGATCAAGAACAACCTGGCCTGGCTGTATGCCACGGCCGAGGACCCTTCGGTCCGCAATGGCGAAAAGGCCATCAGGCTGGCACAGGAAGCCATGGTGGAGGCCCCCAACGACCATCATGTCTGGAGCACGCTGGCCGAGGCGTACTATGTAACCGGCCAGTATGAAAAGGCCTACCGGGCCATTCAGCAAATGGCCGCCTTGGCGACCAAATACGGCAGGGGCATCACCAAGGAAACGGTAGCCGAATACAACGAGCAGATCCTCCGTTGCAAACGCGCCTGGGATTCGGAAAAAGCGCTCAATGGCGAAGACGAAGACTCAGAGGAAGCTGAGGTCTCTGAGAAACCAGCGATCCCTGCCACCGATGGCGAATAGCCGTTCCAAGCCCGGTTAGGCGTAGACCCATACGCCCAGCACGATCAACCCAACCCCTGCCGCCGCCTTGGCCAGCGCAGTGGCCTTGAAGAGCCCTTCCTTTTCCAGAAACGGCTTGTAGAACTTGCGGAACCACCAGGGCGACATCAGCAGGATCAATCCGTAGATGATCCAGGCATAAGCCAACGCCACCACGACCTGGAACATCGGCTTGCCCGATAGCGCCGCCGTCTTGATCACCGGCACCGCGATCAGCAGCAGGAATCCCCCCAGCGCCCGCGGGGCCAGCAACTCCTTCATGTAGGTCACGCTGGCAAGGAACACGAGCGGGGCCAGCACATAGATGTACATCTTGTAGGCATCCAGGAAACCCATATTCATACCCAGGGCCTCCTTCGTTCCCAGTACGCAGCAAAGTGCGGTAAATACCCAGGCGGGCACCACGCTTCGGGGGAACACCTCGGCAAAGCGGTGGATCAGTTGCGGGCGCAGCAACCCGGTCAAACCGCCGGCGACGGCCAGCACACCCAACAAGATGGAAATCCATTGCAAGTTCATTGTCTCTCCCTACAGTTCGAATCGGTAAAGCAGTTGGTCGTCGATCATTTCGCGCGCAAGTCCGGTTTCACGTGCCACGCGCTCTACTTCCTGCGCCACGGCTTCGGCCACGCTTTCGTTAAAGACCGACGGTACGATATTCTGTTCGCTCAGCTCATGGGCCGGCACCAGGTTTGCGATCGCGTGCGCCGCCGCGATTTTCATCTCTTCGCTGATGGCCGGGGCATTGCAGCGCAGCGCCCCCTTGAAGATACCCGGAAAGCAAAGCACGTTGTTGATCTGGTTTGGATAGTCCGAGCGGCCGGTCGCCATGATACGCGCAAAGGGCCGCGCCGCCTCCGGCATGATTTCCGGTACCGGGTTGGCCATCGCAAAGATAATGGGATCCTCCGCCATGTGCTGGACATCGTCCACCGTGAGTACGCCCGGCGCGGAGAGCCCGATAAACAGGTCGGCACCCTTGATCCCTTCGCTCAACGGGCCCTGCTCCCCTTCCGGATTCGTCATCCGGGCAAACGCCTGCAGGTGTTCGTTGTCGCCGGGCCGCCCGTCGTAAACGGCGCCGTTGAGGTCGTAGCCGATAATGTTTTTGGCACCGGCCTCCATCAGGATCTTCGCGCACGCCGTTCCGGCTGCGCCAATACCGCAAATCACAATCTTCAGATCCTCGATGTTCTTCCCTACGATCTTGAGCGCGTTGAACAGCGCGGCCAGCAGCACCACGGCCGTACCGTGCTGGTCGTCGTGGAACACCGGAATGTCCAGCTCCCGCTTCAGCCGTTCTTCGATCTCGAAGCAGCGCGGCGAGGATATGTCTTCCAAATTGATTCCGCCGAAGGTGGGGGCCAGTAGCTTGACGGTACGGATGATCTCTTCCGTATCCTGTGTGTCCAGGCAGATCGGAAAAGCGTCCACCCCGCCAAAATCCTTGAACAGCTGGCACTTGCCCTCCATCACCGGCATCGCCGCTTCCGGACCGATGTCGCCCAGCCCCAGCACAGCGGTCCCGTCCGAGACAACGGCCACGGTATTGCGCTTGATGGTCAAGTTCTTCGCGGTCGCCTTGTTCTCGTGGATGGCCATGCAGGCGCGCGCCACGCCGGGCGTGTAGGCGATCGCCAGCACTTCGCGCTTGGCGAGCGACAGCTTGCACCCGGTTTCCAGCTTGCCGCCCACGTGGTATTTCATCGTCAGGTCTTCGGCGTGCAGGATATATATGTTGTCGACCTTTTCCAGCGCTTCGAGAATTTCCCGCTGGTGCTCGATGCTACTGGCTTCGATCACCATTTCGCGGATCGATACCTTGTCCTGCCGGGAAATCATATCGATGGTGTCGATGATCCCTCCGGCCTCGCCGATGGCCGCTGCAATGCGGCCGATCATGCCCGGTTCGCGCAGAATCTGCAGGCGCACCAGTATGCTGTAGCTCGGACTCGGTTTGATCTTCATGCTTAAATCCTTGGACATCAGGAAAGCGCAGATACTGCCCAGCCCACCCATCCAGTGCAAGCCCCGTTTAGCGGACGCTTGATCGATGCCTTTAAAAAAAGGGGCGGTTTGCAAGCAACCGCCCCTTTCTTGCCATTGAGCCCGTTTTAAAACTGTACTGCGGGCGCGGTGGCCGCTTCGGGCGCGGACTCGAACGGCGTTTTGCGCTCGAAGCCCATGCTGTTGGCCAGCATGCTGCCGGGCCACTTGCGGATCTCTGTATTGTAGCGCGCAACCGATTCGTTATAGCGGCGGCGCTCGACGGAAATGCGGTTTTCCGTTCCGGCCAGCTCTTCCTGCAGGGCGAGGAAATTCTGGTTGGCCTTCAGATCCGGATATTTCTCAACCACCACCATCAGGCGGCCCAGTGCGCCTTCCAGCATGCTGGCGGCCTTCACGCTTTGTGCCTCGTTGCCCGAAGCTTTCGCGGCCCCCCACTGGCTACGCAGGCGGGTAACCTCTTCCAGCAATTCCTTTTCATGGCTGGCATAGCCCTTGACCGTGTTGACGAGATTGGGAATCAGGTCGTAGCGGCGCTGTAATACGGTTTCGACATTGGCCCACGCCTGGTTCGTCTGCTCCTCAAGCCCGACAAAGCTGTTTTGCTTGCCCTTGACGAAACCAACCACCGACAAAAGGCCCAACAGCAGTACGCCCGCAACGATCAACGAAATTAGACAACCCTTCTTCATATCTGGTCTCCTTTTTGAATGTATGCATCGACCGCATCGGTGACGCGTTCAATGGTTCTAAGATAGTTTCCGAACAGCTCGCCGACCGCGACTTCCTTGGCCTTGGCCGTTCCATCCTTCAGCTGCTGAACGGTTTTGAATACCGACACATCAAAGTCCAGATGCGTTGCCAGTTTTTCCAATGCTTCGATCTTTTTCTGCGGTACCGTGCCGTCGAACAGCCGCAACGCGGCGCGGAACAGCACCAGGAAGCTGGAGAGCGACCCAATCATCAAATCCGCCACCGCCTTGGGCTTCCCGCCGGTCAGCAAATAGTGCTGGCGCAGCTGGATCAGCTTGCCGCGCAGCTCGTGTTCGATCTGCAGCCGTAGGTTTTTGGTATCGATCTCCAGGCCGGCCACCGGATCGTCGCCATGCAGTACCTTGTGGCATTCGCGGATATCCAGCAGCTCCACCGGAAACACGTCCGTCGCCTGGCGCAGGCGTTCTTCGGTAAACATGAGCGGTGCCGGATTGCCGGCCTGCGACCATTTCGCCGCCGCTTTCGATAGCGCATCCAGCGTCGACAGGCCCAGATCCGCGGTCACCACCAGAATATTGTAGTCCGACCGCTTGCCCGCATGGTCGCCCGCCGCCGCCGAGCCATACAGCACCACCGACTTCAACCCAGCCGGACACGCCTGCTTCAATTCCTCTACCAGTTTTTCAGGATTCATAATACGCTCCTAAATTAAAATTTACTCGCAAGTGGCAAGTGGCAAGTGGCAAGTGAGCATTGCTATCATCACTTCCTACCTTCCAGTTTCTTTATTGCCGCGCTCAGCATTCGATTTATCTCTTCCGCCAAATCCATACGCTGTTTCACAATTTCCGTTGGAATCCAGTGCCTCAACCGACGGTAGCGACCCCGAGTCTCTCTCAAGGAACCCCTCGCAATAATCAGGAAGCGGCGGTATTCCGTAGTGCTATGCCGTCCATAGCCCTCTTCGATATTCGCGCAAACCGAATCCGCGCTCGCCAACTGTTGGCTGACCAAGCGCTCCAACCGATGCGCCTTCATATACTCGCCAACATCTGCAACAACTTGGTCGAACAATTCGACCGCCTTGCGATAAGCCGTAAAATCCTCCAGGTTCCCACTACTCACAAATCAACCCTCGCTATTTGCTTTCTTTCACCCACAGTTTGCGTCCGTCCTTCCAAGGTTTTTCCCTTGCCACCTACCACTCGCCACTCGCCACTTGTAGTGAAGCGTTCCGCGCTTCGCTACCAACCGCCGCTGGAGCCGCCGCCGCCGGACATGCCCCCGCCGAAGCCACCGCCGCCTCCAAATCCTCCCCCGCCACCAAAGCCGCCGCCGGAGCTATAGCCCCCACCGCCTCGACCACCGCTCAGCAGAAGCATGGCGAGGAAGGGATGACGGATCGCAAGCGGAATGAAGATCAGCAGGAAAATAATGAAAGGGATGGGATTGTTATTGCCGCGCGAGGAGCTGGTTCTCCGATAGGTCGGCCGCGTTGCCCCGATGATCTGCACGCCATACTCGTCGGCAACCTCCTGCGCCAGGGCCGCGACGCCGGCGGCCACGCCCGTGCTTGGCTGGCCGGATTTAAAATAGGGGGTAATCACATCGCGCCGAATGCGGCCGGCGACCGAATCCGGAATGGCCCCTTCCAGGCCATAGCCCACCTCGATGCGCATCTTGCGGTCCTGCATCGCCGCCAGAAAGAGCAAGCCGTTGTCCTTGCCCTTCTCGCCAATCCCCCACTGTTCAAACAGGCGGTTGCTGAAATCGTCGATCTCCCCGCCTTCCAGCGACGGCAGCATCACCACCACAATCGATGCGCCCGACGCCTTTTGCCGCACTTCAGCCGCCATGGACTCGATTTTGCGTTCGTCCGCCGCCGAAATAACGTTGGCATAATCATAGACCGCGCGGCCCTGCTGTGGTTTCAGGGAGGCCAGCAACTGGTCCGATGTTATGGCGCCGGCGCCGAGCACCGCCGCGAAGCTAATGAGGATAACTGGAATAAACTTGCCGTATCGCATGGGCCAAACCTAACGAATGTCCCATCGATTGCTATTATTTTCCCTCCCCGAATTTATAAGACGCCCCCTTTTCGGCGCGAGCCCCGAACCGGCGGCCAGGGGCTGGCCGCCGAACCTCGGTGGTTAGCGTTCTTCCATGACGAGGCGGAAGAAACGTTTGGAATCATCCGCGGGCCCGGTCAGGACTACGGTGCCGGCGGAACGCATGATTCCATTGTTGCCGGACACGTCCCACCGCACCCACGGTCCAGCGGGCTCCGGGGCGGTTTCCACATAGGCCGAGCGGAAGTCCGGAACGGAAAACCGAACCGAAACGCTGGATCCATCGGATGAGATCTGCGAAACGAGATAGCTGAATTCATCGTTCGGGTCGGTGCCGCCTACGAATTCCTCCCAGTTGGTGGCATCGTCGCCGTCTGGGTTTGCCGTGAGCTCGCCTTCCACCGTGTTGGTGGAACCAAACTCGGCCAGGCGCCAGGCCGCATAGTCCTGGTGGCCGGGCAGCTCGTTGGTGATCCAGTCGTACAGGAGATCGATACCTTCCTGATCCAGCTCGTTGGAGGCTAGCGGCGGCATGCGGCTGAATCCGTTGGTTGCGGCCACGCGGTTGTAGACGATGGAATGGAGCGTATCGCCGGGCACCACATACTTGTTGGCGGGATTGGCGTTGTTGTTGACCGCATCTCCATTGACCAATCCGGTTTCGGCCAGCGTAAACCGGGGCCGGCCTTCCCAGTTGGCGCCGGATACGGTGCCGTCGGCCCGGTGGCAGTAGGCGCAGTTGACCGCGATATATGACCGTGCGCGCTCTTCGAGCGGATACGACACCTCGTCGGGCCGTACGATGCGCGGCAAGGTGTTCGGCGGATCGGGTTCGTTGGCGAAGTAGCCGCCTTCGTAGAGCAGGTCGAGCTGGTTACCGATAAAGCCGTCCATATCGGATACCATGTTCATCTGGCGTGTCGTCAGGCCCAGCGAACGTCCCGCCTGCGGCGTGTGGCAGGTAATGCATTCGGAGCGGCTGGGGATGCCCCAGCGCTGAATGTTGGTTACGCCGCCATCGACGATTTCGAGATCGAATTCCACCCCGCCGTCGGGCACGAGATAGGCTTCGGTGCCGGCCTCGTTCCACCGGTAGCTGACGCCGTAGTAGTCGCTGGCCGTCTGCGTCAGCACGCGGGTTTCGATCCGCTCTCGGCTGGCCGGATTGCCGCGTTCCGTTTCCAGGTCGAAGTGCTTCACCCACAGCATGCCGGCGGGAAAGGACCAGTTGTCGTCGCGCGCCCAGGTCATGGTGTTGGTTGCGTCGGGGATCGCGAACCAGCGGGTCTTGATGGCATAGTCGCTCCAGAATGCCAGGTTGATGTCGTACGGCAGCAGGCCGGGGTTGGGCGAAAGGTCCGTCAGATCGGCAAACAGGCCGGTTGCGCTGAGTGTCTGGGGAAAGGCGCCCGCTACTTCTCCGGAGGAGAGACGCAGGATGCGCCCATTGATGTAGTCGGCAAACAGGATGTCCTGATTGGAGGGATCGATTCCCATGGTGACGAGATATCCGTAGGCACCCCCCACGCCCGTCAGACGCGTTACCGCATTGTTCGTCGGGTTGAGCTCCCATACATTGCCGGAAACGGAATCGCAGAAGACATACCGGCCATGGAGTTCGGGAAAGCGCGTCCCGCGATAGATGTACCCGCCGCATATCGAGTTGCCCTGGTACGGCCCGTTGCCGTGTACATATTCGTATACCGGATCGATCGAGGTGAACCCCGCCGGCGGGATTCGGCCCGTATCCGTGGAGCTCGTATCGTGCAGTCCTTCCCGGTAGACCCAGCCATAGTTTCCACCCCTTACGATGCGATCCACCTCCTCGTAGGTATTCTGCCCCACATCGCCGGTCCACAGGTCACCGGTAGCGGGATCGAACGACATGCGCCACGCATGCCGCAGGCCGGTGGCCCAGTATTCCATGCGAACGCTTCCCAGATCGTTGGTCAGCGAATCCCCGTTGTAGGTCCCGTCCCAATCGCCCCCCAGACTGGTGTGAACGAACGGGTTGTCGATCGGTACGGAGAAACGTGCCACACCGGCGTCGGTGGGAATGGCCGCATGGGGCGTCGGTTCCAGGTTTCCGGGCTTCTTGTCGACGTCGATGCGGAAGAGGCCGGCGAAGAAATCCTTGTCCAGCTGCTGGCTGTTGAGGCGCCAGTCCCACGCATTCTCCTCGTCGCCGGCCGAATAGTAGAGGTAGCCGTCCGGGCCGAAGTGCAGGTCGCCGCCGTTATGGTTGGGCCCTTCGTCCAGTTGTTGCAGGAGAACCAGCTCGGAGTTGGGGTCGGCCACGTTGACATCGTTCGTGCTCACCGAAAACCGGGAGATGCGCTCGTAGACGGAACCGCCGTTGATCTGGACGGAATAGGCCGCATAGAAGTAGCCGTTGGTCGCATAGCCGGGATGGAACGCCAGCCCCAGCAGACCAAACTCGTAGTTGCCCCCGTTGATAATGGCTTCGCTCGGGGAGCGGCCGGCGACCACGGCCTGCAGATCGAGAAACTGTTGCTTGCCCGGTATGCCGGAGGCCATGTTGGTCAGCACCTGGATCTTGGCCATGCGCTCGCAGACAAACAACCGGTCCGTTTCGCCCGGCGGCGATGCGAAGCAGATGGGTTCGGAGAAGGTCGTGCCGGGGAAGGCGTCCACCATCTGATAGAAGGTGGATGGCGGCGATTCCGGCCGGGCCAGTGCGGGGTTGGCGATGCGCAGGCTGGTGGAAAAGTTGACCGTGACGTTGGTGGAGTCTATTTCCCCGCCGTAGCCGGAAACCTGATATGCGAACGAATCGACCGTGACCGCCGTGTTGGTGTTTTCATACAGTATGGTGCCGTTCGCCTGCACCGTTGCGGTGCCCGCCGACGGGGGCGTCGCGATCACAACCGTGTATGGATTGACGGAACCCGTATCGTTTTCCAGCACATCGATCAGCACTTTGTTGCCCGCATGCATTACGACACTATCGGGCATGGCCACCGGCGCACCACCAAATACAATCCCGACGGTATACAGCTCATCCGGACCGGTGCTTCCGCTGGCGACCACTTGCGCCGGACTGAATGCAAATCCGTAGATCCGGACTTCGTTGAACGCCACCTTGGCGATGTCGTCGCCGCTAAACTGCGAGCGACCCAGCCAGTTGTTGACATCATCGAGATCCGAAAGGAGATAGGGCAGGTCGTTGGTGGCAACCGCCGTCCCGTTCCGGTACCAGATCTGCCGCCCACCCGCTGCACCATAACTCCCTGCGCCCTGCTCGTAGGTAACCACATAGTGGTACTGCTGTCCAAGCGTGGTGGGATTGCCTGTCTCTGCATAGATGTTGTCGCCGCCGAGATCATAATCGCGCCGGGCATAGAGCCGTTGCGTATTGTAGTCGGTACCAACGCTCAACGTCAGTGCAAACTCGTCGGATGCCGTGCTTGCGTCCGGCGCACCCGCGGCCAATCCCGTCCATTCCCCCGCTTCTCCCAAGCCATCGCCGGCGCTGCCCGCCCCGAAGTCGAACAGGCGCGACCAGTTTCTCGCCTCCAGCGGTGTGGCCCAGATTTCGATGGTGGCATGCCGCATGCCGGACAGCATCCGGTTGGGAAGATCGATGTAGGCGGATACGGTCGACGTATCCTGGTTGCCGGTGCTCGTGCCCGGAAGCGAGAGCTGCGAGCCGTCGGAGGTTGCCCCTACCCCGCGCACCGTCGCCGGCGCGGCCCCGACCGCGTCGTTGATCACCGTGCCGTTGGCCACATTCGAGCTCAATCCGTCGAACGACCATCGGTAAAGGATTCCGGGCTCCGGTCCTGCATGATGGCTGGCGGTGACTTCTGCCCCGCCCATCGCGTGGTTGTAGATACGGACTTCGTTGTATGCCACATTCGCCATACTGTCCGCACTCCAGAGCGAGCGACCCAGCCAGTTGTTGACATCTTCAATGTCAGACAAAGGATAGGGCAGATCCAGCGACGTTATAAATGTGCCGTCCCGGTACCAACTCAACACTCCACCGTTGGTGTAGGTGCCGACTCCGTGTTCATAGGTAACCACATAGTGGTACTCCGTTCCCGGAGTTGTCGCATTGTTCGCGTCGGCAGAGGTTACGGCACCATCCAATGCACTTTCCAGACGCTGCGAGTCAACGTCGCCACCTACCTGAAGCGAGAGAAAGATCCCATCGGACATCTGCGTACCGCCCGGAGCCGTCGCGCCGGTCCATTCGCCTCCGCCGTCGCCCTCCTCCACGGTGCGGCCGAAATCAAACAGACGCGACCAGTTCTGTGCCGAGAGCGGCGTCGCCCAAATTTCAATGGTAAGGTTTGTCTTCGACGAGATCAACCCATTGGGCAGATCCACGTAGGCTGCGATGGTGGTGTCATCCGCCTGTCCGTTGCTACCGCCCGGAAGTATGACCGAGCTGCCGTTAAAGGTGGCACCCACGCCCTTCACGATCGCTGGATCGCCGGAAATGGTATCGATAATGGTCGAGCCGGACGCATCGCCCGCCGCATGGTTGAACGACCACCGGTTAACGATTTCCGCCTGTACCAACGACGCGGTTAATAGCGTGATTACAGAAAGGATTCTTCCCAGGTTCATTGCTCAGCTCCTCATTTGCGCGAAGCACCATCCATTCAAGCCGGCATCTGCATCGGGCATCAATCAGACACGGACGGGAATAAGGCGCCCCATGCGGTAATCATATATACATGATAATGTTACACATGTAAAGACATCGCTGAGCCGACCAATCGGGCTCTCCATCTGCACCGCAAGCCGGTTGGCTTTGCCTCCCCTGCGGGGCGCGGAATATGGGAAAGAAAAAAGCCCCGGAAAATCCGGGGCTTGAAAATGGTAGAAGCGCAGGGGCTCGAACCCTGGACCCGCTGATTAAGAGTCAGCTGCTCTACCGACTGAGCTACGCTTCCATTGGGAAAGGGAGGGAAAGTAATGATTCGACCCCTTCAACGCAACCCCAAAATGTAAAGAATCTTAAAACCCACCCGGAGACGGGTTTAGCCACAAAACGCACAAGAATATAAAAATGCCGAAACCGCGTGGATTTTACGGAGTCCGTACTGCTATCCGCCGTTTTCTTGTTTTCTGTGCACGTTTACTTGATGGATTTTACATGACGATTGATAGCAAGTCGATTGGGCCAAAGGACGGTTGGTATAAATGATCTTGTTATCCATGGTCTTGTGACCCTGTTTGGTTGCAATAATGCCGCGCTAGGCCTCTTGTCATTTATGGAGTTGTTTCAATGCTCGAAAACCATCTGGGCAACATCGACCCCCTCGATGGATTCGACAGCCGCGATCATTTCGCAGGATTCGGGTGTGTCGGCCATTTCCAGCAGGATGAGTCCGTTGGTCGGGCAGACGTCGTCATGCAGCCCAAGCCGCGTGCGGATCTGAGCGCCGAATTGCGTGAAGATTTCCTGCACGATCGGCGCATGCCGTTCACGGTCAACGATGTGCACCCCAACGATGATATGCTTGTCCATCTTATTCTCCTGTATCGGTTTCAACTTCACCCAGCACCAGGAAGCGCGGATCGACTTCATAGTACTGATTGCGGCCATCCTTTTCCGCCTGCGCGGCGAGGCATAGGTCCACCCAGTTACGCAGGTATTTTTGGATCTGCTGCTTGCTTCGGCCCATGTTTTCGGCCAGGGAACTGTTGGTAAATCGCTGCTGGCGAACGGCCTCTATGAAAGCCTCAAGTTCCTTTCCATGAATAATGCGCTGCAACTCGCCGGAGATGATTTCGTGCAGGCCGCCTTTGGCGGCATCGAGTCCAAGGGGCTGGGCGTAGCTGTCGGGTAGATGGCTGATGAGCGATGTGATGGCGTTCATGACATAGCGAATCTTGCCGGCAAAGAGCGCGTAGAGATAGAACACCACATCGTAGTCCACCGGCGCGATCCACTGGGTGCCCGGAGCGGCCAGCAGCCGGTAGCGCCTTTCCATGACTTCCCGTACCGCGTCGTGGGAGAGTGGTTCAAGATATATGGGCGTATCGAAGAATATGCTCCGAACCCTCGGTAGCGGGATAATGACCTGCTGGAACATTCCTTCATGTCCAACAAAGACGAAGTAGGCTCCCGGCTCTTGCAGGACATCGCGTACATTTTCAAAAAAGTCGCGCAACTTTTCCGGTCCGCGGCGGGAGAGCAGCTCGAGATTGTCCAGATGGAATACCACACCGGAAAAGCCTCTCTGCGTGATCAGACCCATCAAGGCGGTCAGCAACTCGCGTAGCTGATCGTTGGTAATCTCTCCTACTTTCACGGTCGTATTGCTGCTTCGGCCAAACCCTCCGCCGGTTCCAATAATGGAAATGCTTCCGGAAAAACCATGCCCTTTTTCCACATGCACCCCGGTAATGGCCGCGACCTTTTTCAATACCGGATTTTTTTCAAAGGCCTTTTCCCCCATTTCCAGCCGGAGACGGGCCGAAAGCGAGGAAAGCAGGCTCAATAGAAAATCCCGCTCGCCCCAATCCTCGCGAACCGATATTTCGGTCAACGGGGAAAGAAGTCGATGATCCTTGGCGGATTCCCACAACTGGCGGTGGTAGTTGACAAACGTGGTTTTCCCTACCCCGGGCTCGCCTTCCACCACGATCCGGCCGCCGCCGGGATTCCGCAGAAAGTTCATCAGCAGACGCGATGCATTCGATGAGGTGCCCCGCTGGACATAGGCATCCTGTACCGAGAGCGGTGCCGCTTTGTTCAAGGACAAAGCCTTGGTGTCGTAGGGGTTGTCCGTAAATCCATACCGTTCCCATAGGTTTTGCGTCAGCTCCATGGCGTTCCTTTCAGTAAACCGGATCTGGTTTACCTTGGTTTACCATTTTGGTCAACGGTAAACCAATTTTGGCTTACCTTGGTTTACCGTTCTGAGGATTCAGTACCGCCCCATCCCAATAAGTTAGGTTATTCAGACCAAACTAGAATAACTTATCCGGAAAAGTGTAGACGAGTGCTTCCAGCCTCGTTTCGAATCCATCCGCATGATCGTGCACAACGAAGCTGGAAGCACTTGTCTACTTTAATTAAATGCGTTCCTTCTCGAAGTATTTTGTGTGGAGCAACTGATGCGAGACGTGGCCCAGGGGTTTTCCAAGGAATTCCTCGTATATCTTGGCGATATCCGGGTTTTCGTGCGACTTGCGCAGCTTTTTGCCTTCGTCCTCGGCATAGATCGCCTTGATTCGGGCT